>JAYRNE010000066.1:0-16262 GCA_041912355.1 Chlamydiales bacterium | reverse complement strand
CAAGCATGCAGATCGTATGTATGGGGTCAAGGCCAGACGTTACCTTTGGGGGGTGAATGTAGCCTACAGTGGCTCTCCATGCGCGGCTGCCAATTGCACTACCTAAACTTGCAAGGGCACTCATCATAATTACACCTTATTAATACTATTATGCTTAAAAGATTCTCACAACGGCTCTTTTTTTGTCATTTGGGATCTTTGTCTTCAAATGAGGCTAAAGAGCTGCCAAATTCGTGCATGCGCTTTTTCTTGCCACTACTTTCGCGGCTTATCTGCTTATCTTTTGGCTTTTTTATGCTCATGTTTTGATAGGTAAGTTTGGTGTGAAACTCATCTTGTTGAATGTCAGCCATCTTTGATACACCAGCTGCTATGTAGGTAAAGGTCTCTAGCTTCACATCTACTGAGATAAGAGAGTTGTAGGAAGTGAAAATAGCTTTTAGTATATCGGGATAAAGGCATGCGTGTGCGGTCTTAAGGGTGTCTACTAGGGCAAAAATAGCAAGCTTTTGGGCATTATGAAAGGCGATTGCATACTCTCCAGAGGCTTTACCAAGTAGATGGCCGAGTAGTGGCCGTGTGAGGTTTGGTGTAAGCCTTTCAGTGGCGGTTAAATGCCCTTCAGCTATGTCTGAGTAGTTCCAGTGTGCGGCAAAAGTTACAGTGCATATGTCAGTCATGAGCCTTTTAGAGTCCTTGTCAGCTGTGGCAACATGCTCAAGTAGCTGAGAGAAGAGCTCTCCTAAAAAGCCAATGCCAAATGAATCCTGCAGCCTGACATAGGCTAATATGCCCTGGAGTCGTAATGTAAGGGGCTCTTCAACGCGTGAGAGTATTCTAACAGGTGTGTCTGATGATACGTTAAAGAGGCAGCATATTGTTCTCTTTTTACATGATGCGTCTCTTTTGCCATCGTCAGTAGTAAGGGCAAGAAGTTCAGGGTTAGGAGTGCGCATGGAATCGGCCAAAAGGGGCGTTAAAAGTGTCTCACGATCATTTTCGAAGCAAGGCATAGAGCTTTGCGTTAGGCTGCATTTTGCAAGTAATCGGATGAAAGCTTGTGAGAGTTCTAGGGAGATCTCTTGAAGAACTGTAAGGGTTACCGGCTGCATATTCTCTTGTCCATTATACTGTAAGAACTCTATAAGTTCTTTTGGAGGTCGTTTCTTGTCGGCAAGTAGAGCAAAAAGCTCCTTCCAGCGCTCGGGGCATATGGCTTTTGAGCGGGCAAATCTCTGACAAAGTGCCCAGATGCATTGAAGAGCTGTTTCTTGAGGGCAGTGCCGAAGCGCAAGGTGCGTTGTGATGGCAAGTTCATAATCAGTAAGTCTATCCAGCCCACGCTGCACAAGTGCAATAAGGTTTATACGTGCATTAAAGAGGTTACTCAGAATGTCTTCTAAGGAGGTAACTTCTACGCGAGAAAGATCGCGCGTTAAGGCGTTAAGCTGATCGTCAGATAAGGCAACTGATGGGAAAAGTGGCTGCATAATAAATCCTTATAATTAACTGATGCCTTATTTATACGCGTTTTGCTATTTATTAGGATTTTATAAAGGGTGATGTATGACTAGTGTTGGTTCTGCTACAGATGTAACTAAGCTTACGGAACAACTAGAGGCGACAAGAATTGACACTGCACCTGTTGCAACGCCAGCTGCGAGCGATGCAAAAGTAGCAGCCGTTGTTGCTTTAAGCCCTGCATTGCAGGCAGAAGTCGCTCCGGCTGCTCTTCTTCCTCCAACCCCTGAAGCTGTATCAGCTGTTGCCCCCGCAAGCCCTGCATCGGCGAAAGAGGGAACAGACGCCGCAGCTAGCGCTGAAGAGGTAGAAGATGCTGCTGAAGTTGGTAAACTCGCCGAAAAGCTAGAAGCCACAACACTTAGTAATGCACAAGGCAGACTCGACAGAGTCTTTGAGTATTTGCCGATGGGCGGCCAAATGGACATT
The DNA here is from genome assembly GCA_041912355.1 of Chlamydiales bacterium. Taxonomy (GTDB): domain Bacteria; phylum Chlamydiota; class Chlamydiia; order Chlamydiales; family FEN-1388; genus SZAS-7. The sequence continues at coordinate 14,312 of JAYRNE010000066.1, read as the reverse complement.
GCCTATAGGTGGTTTTTGCGTGTTGTCTCGAATGTCACTTCAAGCTGCAGAGGGGGACGTCCTTTATTTGCAGAAGCGACGCTGCTTACAGGAAGTCAAAGAAGGCGAATAAGAGACATTGAGCTAAAAAAGCAGTTTTTGGAGGCTGCTTTAGTACCTGTTACAGAAGATGCTGAGCAAAAAGCAAGGGATGTCGTCCTCTTGCAAGACTGCTTGAAGTTGTGCGAGCTTTCTGGCAGGCTGATCGATGAGACTATTCCCCAAGTTGTCGCTAATATCTTACGTAGCGCCCCGGGTATGGCTGAGGAGACGGCTCTTTACAGTCTGTGGGCATTTGTTCCTCTCATCTATAGACTTGCAGGTCGTTATATAAGCTACCAGGTGCAAAAGCGAACAGGGCTTCATAATGCATTTGTCCAAACACCACAAGTTCAGTGGCTAAGTCGTAGTTATTCATCCGTCACCTCGCGATGCTCTCAAGCATTTGTTCAGCGCTCATTAACGGGTGCGTGGATTGACTTTGAGCATGTAGCTTTAACCCTAATGACGAAAGTTCAGGAGCTGCAACATGGGATGCTTGAAGATTTAAAGCGGCAAGATCGTGATGTCGTTGTCTTGCCAAAAAATGTTGGCCGTATACTTAAAACGGTAGCCTCTATCATGTCGTGTCAAAATGATGTAGAAGCCTTTATCACAAGAGAAAAAATAGCTGGAGAAAACGCAAGCTTCATAGCACGTCTTACATGGCATGAGGAACATGGAACTCTCCCACCAGGTCTTCCATCTCCTAAGAAGGTGGCGCTTACTCCAGAAAATTTAGCTCATGAGCTGCAAGAGGCTCTTTTATGCCATATGGCTACTGTTGTAGAGCGCTTTATAGATAAATATGCTCCTCATGAAATGCTAAATAACTTCCTCTTTAAGTTAGAGGGTAGGGAGTTATTTACAAAAATTTGCGCCCAGATGGCTGTAGAGCTTGGTGTGGAACAGCTTGTGAATCCTCATTCAGCGAGCATACTTATATTAAGCGCTGCGGGCTATAAGGTGGAAGGTCTTGAGCTTGATAAATTTGGCCCAAATTCTCTTAAGCATGTGTTCAATACGGCTCAAGGGGTTATAAAAGATATGCTGCATGAAAGGCCCGATAGCGAAGCTATACTAAGAAGGGTCGCGCAATCAGAGCTTAGGGCATCTCCTGGTGGACTAGACGCGGAGAGGCAGAAAAGGGATACAAAGCAGCTTCTTGCTAAGTATGTCTACGACCAGATTCAGAAGTATATCGGTGTGGATTTGTCGCCATCTCATGACATAGCACAAGAGGGGTCGCCCGTTGATGGTAAGCTGAGTGCTGCAGGATTTGCAAATTTTGCGCTACAGGTAGTTATAAAGACGACAGTACATGCCTACAAATACTATGCCGGAGATTTAAAGCCTGGTGAAACCTTGGCAAATAAAGTTAAGGGCGAGTTTAATAGCACAAATATTTTAGCCTACTTGGCAAAGCGTATTGTGGGATTTGTCTATCATCCTTCGTGGAGGATTACAGTGCTGCATCTCCTTGATTCTGTGGTGCAATCTATACTCACACCAGATCATAAGAAAGGGGTGATCTCTGAAGGGGAAAATAGGAAAAACTTTTCATCTGTCGCTACCTTTATTTTTGGCAATATTACAGGAGAGCTTTTTGGAAAGATGGCAGCCTCTTTAACGGGAGAGGTGGCCTACAATGCTTTTCGCGACGCTTTACAGCCAAGGGGCGGTTCGTTGTTAAAAAAGGGTGTGCCTGTTCTTTTGCCACTTGTAAAAGAGTTTTTGCTTTATGGGCGCTGTACGCAATTTGCAAGAAATCTTGGTGTTGCCTTTCAGGCGGATACAAAGTTCTGGGAGCTTTTTGTCCGTCTTTATCTTAACGATATAGAATCGGCTACCTTGGGGGCTGGAGGGGTTTACGCCTCTTTTGCCATTCAGCAGGCGGGTGTGCGGGCTTTAATTCGTGCTCACGTTGTCGATAAGCTGCACCTCCTCTCCCCAGAAGAGCTTATTAAAATATTTAGTTTACCACCAGATGCTCATGGGGATTTGGTGAAAGATCTTGTGCTTCCGCAGCCGCCGCAACTGCTCTCGCTAGTGGAGGTAGACAAATCGCCCGCGCCTTTAGCGCCCATGCCTCCTGTGAATGGGGTAAGAAAATCGCCAATTCCACCTGAAGATCCTCCTCGCGAAACAATTGTGCTGGCGCCAAGTTCGCCGGTGCCAGTGACGCAAGTTACTAATCCTGGAATTCGCGTTAAGGCAGATCCATTTGCTATTGCAGACCCATTTGTTAAGAGGGAGCCAGCGGCGCCAGGAGTGACAGTAGTTGGCAAACCAGATGTTACGATTAGGACCAAAAGAGGCCAGAGCTATGTAAAGGGTAGTGGCAAAAATCTGCCTGCTCAGCAAGCGCCGGGGGGAGTTGCTACAGGGGAAGCGGCTCAGGTTGTTGCCTCAGGCAGTAAAGAAAAGCCTAAGGTGGTTGAGCTTAACCTGGAGTTCGTAGATGATTATGCGCCTCTAGCCAAAAAGGACGAAGGACCGAAAGGACAAAAGGACGAAGGACCAAAAGGATAATAGTAGCCGTTATGGCTGTCCTTTAGGCTGTTTTAGCAGATAAACCCCAAGAGTGCTAAATCCTGTTGACCGATAAATCCTCTCTGCTATAGAATTAGAGGAAGGAGGGCAAATAGGATGAAGCTCGTAAACACGGCATCACAAAAAGAGCAGGTTAAGCGCGATAAGGAGCTACGCGTCCTTATAGCCTTAATTGAATACTACCTCAAAACCGGTAAACCCGTAGGGTCTAACACCCTAAAAGAGGTAGGCTTTCCAGACCTAAGCTCGGCAACTATCCGCAACTACTTTGCAAGCTTAGAAGAGGATGGCTACCTCATGCAGCACCACACTTCAGGCGGGCGCGTACCCACAGAACATGCCTTTCGCTACTATGCAAATAACTGCCTTGATGACTTTGCAAGCCAAGAAGCTCATACCCACATAGCCCCGAGAGAGGACGCTGAAAACCTAAAGGCAGTAGCCCTCTTTTTGCAGCGCATGGCAGAAGCTACAGCAGAACACTCTCAGTGTGCCGCATTTTTAACTGCCCCTCGCTTTGATCAGGACTTTGTGACGAGTATAAAGCTCTTTTCGCTCGATTCTAGCCGCACTTTAGCTGTTATCCTCACAAGCTTTGGCCAGGTCTACACAGAAGTGCTTCACGCCCCTCACAAGATTAGCGCACATAGTATTGCCCGCATCGAAAGCTACTTTCAAAGCCGCCTGATGAATAACGAAACCGTTTTAGAGCCCCTTTCCCAGGAAGAGCATGAGCTTGCGCTCCGCTTTTACCAAGAGACTATGGCCCGCTACCTCGTAACATATGCAAACTTTAGCTCTGAGGATGTCTTTAGAACAGGTTTTTCAAAGCTTCTTCGCTATCCAGAGTTTCAGGAAGCAGAAAGCCTAGCATCCTCTCTTAGCCTCTTTGAGAACCTTACAGCCCTTCGCTCTTTAGCCCGCGACGTTCAAAGAGCCGCCAAAATGAAGTGCTGGATAGGTGAGGACCTCTTTGCCTTTTTAACGCTAAAGGCAAACTGCTGCTTAATTTCTGCTCCATATAGCATTGGAAATAGGTGTGTAGGTGCTATAGGCATCATAGGCCCCATGAGGGTCCCTTATAAACAGCTATTTTCCCTTTTAGACTCTGTGGCAAAAGAGGTGACGCAGTATCTCGATAAGAACCTATTTAAGTATAAAATTGATTTTCGACGACCGCAAAATGCGGGCTTAGAACTAGACTTTCAAACCCGCAAGCTACTTGCTGGGCCTAAACCCCTGTCCCTATTAGAGGGCAAAAAAGAAGAGAATGAGTAATGACAGAAGACCCCCGAAATGAAGCGCCAAAAGAAGAGACTGTTGATGAGCTTGGAAAACTTAACCAAGAGCTTGCAGAGTATAAGGACAAGTATTTTAGAGCCCTTGCTGAAGCAGAAAACACAAGAAAGAGGCTTCAAAAGGAAAAGATAGAGTCTCAAAGCTTTGCCATTCAAGATGTGGTGCTAGACTTTTTACAGCCGCTAGATCACTTTGAGCAGGCACTTAATGCCTCACAGAATGCCTCTGATGAGATAAAGCATTGGGCAATAGGCTTTCGCATGATCCTGCAGCAGCTTAAGCAGGTGATTCAGGATAATGGCATAACCCCTTTTGAGTCTGTCGGTGAGATGTTTGATCCGCACATTCACGAGGCTATAGAGACAGAGGAAAACCAAAACTTTAGTGAAGGAACCGTCATTCAGGAGTTTACCCGTGGCTATAAGATGGGCACTCGCGTGATACGCCCAGCAAAGGTAAAGGTGGCAACGGCCCCAAAGACGAATGACGAGCCCAAACAGACTTAAGTTGCATAATTTACCACAGAGTCACTGAGGTCACTGAGAAGGTTGAGAACATTGAGAGTATTATTCTAGTTTTCTCCTTATCTCATATGACCTCAGTGATCTCAGTGGCTCAGTGGTGATCATATATGTAGTACAGTCCCAAACAGTAAGATTTATTATTAGGAGAAATGTATATGGCAGAACAGCAAACAAAAAAACAGCGCATTATCGGTATCGACTTAGGAACAACAAACTCCTGTGTTGCCATCATGGAAGGTGGTCAACCTGTTGTTATTCCTTCTGCCGAAGGCTCGCGCACAACACCATCAGTAGTTGCCTTTAAGGGCAATGAGCGCTTAGTTGGCATTCCTGCAAAGCGCCAGGCTATTACGAATTCAGAGAACACCATCTACTCAGCAAAGCGCTTTATCGGCCGTAAATTTTCTGAGGTGGGTGAAGAGGCTAAAATCGTCTCTTACAAAGTGGTTCCAGGCCAAAATGGCAATGCTGCCTTTGAAATTGCCGGTAAGGTGATAACACCTGAAGAGGTGGCCTCTTACGTACTTATAAAGATGAAAGAGACAGCTGAAGCCTATTTAGGTGAAAAAGTAACAGATGCTGTGATCACAGTGCCTGCCTACTTTAACGATGCTCAACGTCAATCTACAAAAGACGCAGGCCGCATTGCGGGCCTAAACGTGCGCCGCATTATCCCTGAGCCTACTGCCGCTGCCTTAGCATATGGTCTTGACAAGCAGCATGAATCGAAAAAGATCGCCGTATTTGACCTTGGCGGCGGTACCTTTGATATTTCGATTCTAGAAATTGGTGACGGTGTTATCGAAGTGCTTTCTACAAATGGCGACACACACCTTGGTGGTGATGACTTTGATGCTGTCATCTTAAACTGGCTTGTCGAAGAATTTATGAAAGAGTCTGGCATTGACCTTCGTAAAGATAAGATGGCCCTTCAGCGTCTTCGCGATGCTGCTGAAAAGGCTAAGATTGAGCTTTCAGGTACCACGACAACAGAGATTAATCAGCCATTTATCACAATGGATGCCTCAGGTCCAAAACACCTTACACTAACGCTTACACGTGCAAAGCTTGAGCAGCTTACACATAGCCTTATCGAGCGCACCCGTGAGCCATGCCTTAAGGCATTAAAAGATGCAGGCCTTTCTAAGGATGACATCAAAGAGGCAATTCTTGTTGGTGGTATGACTCGTATGCCGGCAGTTCAAGAGGTTGTGCGTTCTATCTTTGGCAAAGAACCCAATAAGAGCGTAAACCCAGATGAGGCTGTGGCTATTGGTGCTGCTATCCAAGGGGGCGTTCTTGCTGGCGAAGTGAAGGACATCCTTCTTCTTGACGTGACACCGCTTACATTGGGTATTGAGACGCTAGGTGGTGTTATGACGCCAATTATTGAGCGTAACACGACAATTCCAACGCAGAAAAAGCAGGTGTTCTCAACGGCGGGTGATAACCAAACAGCTGTTACGATTCGTGTTCTGCAGGGTGAAAGACCCATGGCTGAAGCCAATAAAGAAATTGGCCGCTTTGACCTATCAGACCTTCCACCAGCACCACGAGGTATGCCTCAGATTGAAGTGTCCTTTGACATCGACGCTGACGGTATTCTCCATGTACATGCTAAGGACTTGTCAACAGGTAAAGAGCAGAAAATCCGTATTCAGGCAAAGTCTGGCCTTGATGAGAATGAAATTAAGAACATCATTAAAGATGCAGAAGTGCATGCTGAAGAGGATAAAAAGCGAAAAGAGGCAATCGATGCTAAAAACGAGTGTGACGCTGTAGTCTTCCGCGCAGAAAAGGCCCTTCGCGACTATAAGGACAACATCCCAGCTGAAATTGCAACAGATGTTCAAGCCAAAATAGACAACTGCAAAAAGGCTATTGAGTCGAATGACTTAAGCCGCATAAAGGCAGCAAAGCAAGAGCTTGAAGACCATATGCAGCATATTGGCGAAGCGATGGCAAAAGCGGCACAGGCACATGCTGCAGGCCCTGATGGCCAGGCGCAAGCTAGTGCTGAAGCTCAAGGTACTAAGCCTGAGAACAACATCGAAGATGCCGAAGTGGAAATCATCGACAAAGATGAGCCGAATAAATAACCGTTAATGGCAAATTCCGTGCCCGTGCCCGCGCCCGTGACCGTGCCCGAATGTTTTGCATAGCGTTCAGCTAAGTAAACCATTCGGGCACGGGCGCGGGCACGGGCATGGGCACGGGTGTCTGGAGTGATGTATGAAACACCTGTTAGCCCTTTTTTTTACCCTCATTAGCCCCCTTGCAGCTAGCGACTTTTGCTTTACCGATGAAGAGTACATTCAGGTCGAAAAGTGGAAAAATGCCCCCTACGAAGTGGATGCTCTTATGAACGACGCTGCGGGGCTTTATGTTCTGGGCATGTACCACCTTTTAGGTCAGCACGGTAACTCGATTGATGTTGCTCGCGCTCACACCTTCTTTGCGGCATCGGCATCTCTTGGCTTTGGCCCAAGCCTTAATAAGATAAAAAGCAAATGTCAAGATAACGACAAAAATATATTTTTATCATTAGTCTACCTAAACCTCACAGCTTCTGCCGGCCATCCCGAAATCGTGATGCAGTATCACGCTGAGCGCGCCCAAATTGCTGCCCAGCATGGCGAAGCTATTGCTTTAGAAATCGAAAAAATTGCCTCCGAAAAGCGGGCTGCTATCACCCAAAATGCCAATAAATCAAATACGCGTGAGCTTCTCAGTTCAGGTGGCATCACCTCTCAGGATGCGACCTATAGCCATGCTTACTGGAAGTCTCTACAACCCTGATCGCTGGAAATAATGCCTATAAACAGCGCTATTAGCAGTTATTAGCTATCTTGTGCTTGATAAGTTACTTATTTGTTACAGGTACGTACTTGTTGTAATAGGGTTTTAACAGCAGGGGTTCCTTTTGTAAAATTCGGGACAGGTACTTTTATTTTTCTATAAGTCGTAAGTTAATAAATATTAAATACTTACTTGCATAATAATTTAATATTATGTATTATATCCTTTTAATAAGGGTAATCTATTATATGCAGCCATTAAGAATATCAAGTCCAATTAAAATTCCACAGCCTAATCAGAATGTTACAACAAGAGGTGGTAATAAAAAGGAGTCCCTCTCGTCCGGTAGTGGCTCAGGTCTCACTGGAATTGAAAATATGATTTACAATCTAAAGGTGAGTACAAGCCCAAAAGAGCAAACTCCTAACGAACGTATTGCAAATTCTATTCTTAGTTTTGGAAAAGAATATCATGGTCTAGAATCCTATGAAATTGAAGATCTTGTTAATGAAGTTGTAGATACGTTCAGGCGAAAAAATGCAAAATCACTAGATAGATCTCAAGAATTTATCTTTGGGTTTTCTTTATCATCTTCTCTTAGTCGCTCATCTGAAATCCTCAGCCCTCGAGATGAGGAGAAAAGTCTTTATGTGAAAAAGGGTAGAGGGTTACCTCGAACAGTCCATTTTGATTTTGAAAAAAAGGTTGCTACTGTCTTTCTCAAAACTAAAGGGGGATTACAAGAGAAAAAGGGCACTTACTGGAGGGGCACTAGAGCCTTGCGTATTAACATGGTTACGGAATCAGCCCAAAAATGTTTTCAGCTTGTGCCGCATGATGAAAAGGCTTTTTCGCAAACTGCGAAAAAAATGCCATTTGACGAGCGTCTTACTCCTGAAGAATATAAAGCGTTAAAGGGGGTCTTTTTAGAGAGATACGACCTCTTTACCTACACGAAGAAAAAGAAGGGAACAGGTGAAGAAATAGAAAAGCAGTGTAAGGTTTATCCCTACATGCCGGTTTCTTTAGTTAATATCGAAGATAACGCGAAACTTCTCGATCATCTGCATACACTAGCAAAGAACTTAGAAGTTTTGCATGCAAATGGCTGTGTTCACTGGGATGTAAAGCTTGCAAATATCGTAAGTGATGGATCTCGATCAAAAATGATAGATTTTGACCATGCATTTCGCTTTAAGCGAGGGGAAAGCCCATATAAACAAGGTACCTATGGCACCCGCTGCTTTTCAGCTCCTGAAATTTTAGAAAATAGGGTTAATGAGGCTCATGGCTATCCTGCTTGTGATATGTACGCTTTTGGGTTGATAGTAGCATATCTTTTCTATGGGCAATACCCTACATCAGTTTCTAGTCTTCAATTCTATCGCGAACATCCAAGTGAAGAGCTATTAAATACAATTATCAGCACACAAAAAGGGCTTGCTGAGTTAGCAAATGAAGCAAGAAAAGAGATCAATACAGTTTGTGAACTAGATCTCTTTTTAGAAATGGTTGTAGCTTTACTTCTTGATCCCAACCCAGAAACTCGCTTTACAGCTAAAGAGGTGACTGCGGCAATAGAGGAGTATTGGAAACGGAACCTTACCAACTACCTTCTTAAATAGGTAAAATAAAAAACCCTAGGTTGCTGGAGAAGCAACCTAGGGCGAATGAACTTGCAACGTTCTGGAACTTAGAACGCGTATGTTAACGCAAGACGGTACTCTATGCTTGCGCGGTGCGCAGTCTTAGAGTCGTTTTTGTGGCTTGAACCACAGCCGCCTCTTGAGTAAAATTCCATTACTTCAATTTCTGGTCTTAGTGACCAGTTTGAAGCAAATTTCCAGTCTACACCAAGATCAATGATGTTACCAACTGAACGATAAGCTTTGTTTTCAAAAGTCTTACCATGGTTGTTGTGCTTATGGCGAACAGTACCTTGGAAGTTTAATGGGTAAAGGAAGTTGTAGGCGAGATAGGCGCTCCAAGCTTCGTTGAAAGTCTTTGCAACGCATACTCCAACCTGTGGGCTATACCACAAGGCTCTTAGTCTTTCCTTGTTATGATGGTGGTGGTGACGTCGTGTATGGAGGTCTTGGAAGTATACACCGTAGCCAAGCATAGGTGCTACATGCCAGCCGTTGTCCATATTGAACATCTTACCAACATTCACAGCAAAATCAAGAGTGTAGTCACCGTTGATTTTGTTATGGTGGCCATGGTTGTGCTTATGATGAACGCGACCATCATAGATATCGCCATATCCAACGATACCTTTTAGGAACATATCTTCCTTTTCAACCATAAAACCTAGACGTGTTGTCCAAGTATCGATGCTCTTAAACTTTGTATGGCGACCATGATGGCCAGCTTTTAAGTTTAAGCTATCATCGCGATAGCCCTGTGTGAGCTCAACAGTAGTCTTTAATGAACTACCCATTTCTGCATCAGCGGCGTTAATGCTAGCAATAGCGCCGAAGCACAGAATACTTGCAAATACGAGTTTGTTTTTCATACTTGTTTTGTTTTCCCTGTTTTTTTTTAAGACAACTTGACTATATGCATGAGCTAATTTTTCAGGAAGAGTTTTTTTGCATTTTTACTGAAAATTAATCCTGGCGTAAGCGAACTTGTTCTACACATCGCTGTGAAGTCAATTTTAGTTTGCTTTTTCTATGATGGGGGTGAAATTATTTGCCAAACTTGGCAGCCGCAATTTCGCTAGAGCCCTCTTTTATGGCTTGATCAAAGCTGTTAAGGCGCTCTATTGCCATATCATGAAGCTTGTAGTAGAAGGTCTTAATAAAGGAGATTTTCATGCGCAGTTCAATCTTCTTTTCGGGCTCTTGGGTTTCCTCAAGTTCAGCTTGTAGTCCAATTACAGTGAGGTTGTGGGCCCGTTTTGCTTTTAGGTGTGCCTGTTTTTCCTGGGCGATAGTTTCTCTTTCAGCACTTACTAGGCGTTCAAACTCTTTACGAGATCCTCTAAACTCCCTGAGGGTAGTTAAGAGGGTATCTATGCGCCCTTCGTTCAGGCTGTTTAGTGCTAGGTTTATGGCATCGTCAATATAAGGGAGCCATTCTTGGGGCAGAGTTGTGGTTTCTACGTCTTTATACTTTTTTTGCATTTCTTCAGGAATCATGCTTTTAAGGGTTGAGGCTTCAGCTAGCAGCTTACTTCTTTCGGCATGTAGCGTGTCTATAAGTTTTGCCCGGTCTTTTAATGACTGAGCGGCCTTTTCGCGCTCACTTTCGCTTGCAGCATTTTGCTGGCGAAGTAAAAGTCCTTGAAAACGACCTTCATGCCTTGCCAGCTTGTCATTAAGGAGTTGTAGCCGAGCTTTTGCTTTATCGAGCTCTTTTTCGCAGGCAGAGTGAAAGTCTTCTCGAGAAAGCTCGTCTCGGCTTAGCTTATCTCGAAATTCAGCCTGAACAATTGCCTCAAGAGCATTAAAGTGGCTAACAAGAAACAGCTTGTCTATCGGCCTATTATGATCTAGGTTTAGGAGCATTTCTTTATACTGAGAGCTAAATTTTTCTTCTGAAGGGCAGCCCATAAGAAAGATAACAAGCTCTCTAAGGGTCTCTTCAGAAATGCTTTCTACCTCATTTTGCGTAAAAAGCAAAAACTCGCGCTTTTGTTGGGGACGAAGCTGGTTAAAGGCGCAAGCGATTGCCTCAATGCCTTCAACAGGCAGTAGATCAGCCCGATAGGTTTTTATTAGGCTATAGGCATGATCGATCTTCGCCAGTGAATACTGTTTAAGGCGTGCTGGTGTGAGAAGGGCGCGCTCGGTGCTATCCAACCTGCTGTAGATAATCAGAATTTTTTGCAGCTCTTTATTGGTTAGACCATCAACCATTCGGTGATAGGCTTTAAGGGGGTTCTCTTTATATGGTTCAGAGTGAGCGACAGCAAAGAAAATATCTTTTTGGACACTTTGAGCAAGTTTTGTAAACTCCCAGACAGAAAGTGCAGATGACGCCTCTTTATCATCTTCCGGAAGGCTGTTAAATTTACGTACTATTATTTCGGGGTTTTTTCTCTCTTCGGGCAATAGCCCTACTTTTTCTTCAACAATGTCGATAATTCGCTCAGCTTCGGCTCCTGTAAGACTCTGAAAGTAGGTAGGGCTTAAAAGAAGCTTTTCTTGCGCTGAAAGCCTATCGTAGGCTTTTAAGGTAATCTCGGCGACTTTGGCATCGTGTTCCTCCATGTGCTCTTCAAGGTAGGTGCGTTCATCATCAGAAAGCTTGTGAGAGTCTAAAGCTACTTCTACAAGGTGATCACGTTCCCGAGGAAGAAGTGCCAAAAAGTTTATAATTCTCCTTTCTGCAACGTAGCTGCCGGCAAGAAGCGAGGTGAGGGTAGTTTGCAAGCTCTCTCCCTGCGACTTAATGGCTTCTTGTAGCTTCTCTCGAGCGCTATCTGTTGCAGCGTATGACTGTTCTGCAACGCTATAAAAGAAGGCCTGAGCTCCTTTTGGACCATGGTGGGCAAGTTCATGAAGCATAGGGGGAACGATCATGCGAAGGGCTTCTGGAAGTAGTAAAAAACTTCCTGAAATCATGCGCAGGGTAAATGCCGCAGTTGAGGAAACATCCGCAACTGATTTTGTAATTCTTCGTTTCCACTCCTCATCTTCAAGAACAAGTGCAAGAGACTTTTCTTGTAGGAGCTTAAGGGCGTCATCAGGCGGAAGTTCGCGTAGTTCTCCTTGGGGCGTCTCACCACTTACTTGCATCTGTAAGTACCTGCTCGTCGCATTTGCTAAATGATAGATAACTTGTAGGCCCTGCATGGTTTTAATCACACGAGGATCTTTTGGGGAAATTACATGAGTTTGAAGTTCAATAAGAGCCTTCATGGCAAGCTCTGATGTCCGAGTTGTATCATTTGCCTTGGTAAGTATCGGTTGAATTGCTGCAGCTGGTGCATTCTTTAAGGCATCTTCAATAGCATATGCAGGAATGCCTCTTGCTGTAAGTGTGCTCATAACAGAAGGGTGTAGTAGTGGAACCATAAGAATAAGGTCTATAGCTGTTGCAGAAGATTTCAGTCCGATTTCTAGCCAGTTTTCAAAGGAGCTTAGGCCTTTAGAGCCTACAAGGTAGCCATCAGGGGTGATGCATTTTGCAAAAAGAGGATGCCCTCGAAGGGGGGAGTCTTCTGCAAGTAGTATGCCATGAGGCTTTACAAAGTAGCCAATGCCCTTAAGAGTCGCCCAGCTTGCAAGCCCAAGGCCCTTAAGGCCAATTGTAAAAAGGCTTCCTGCAACTTCTGCATGAGTTGAAAGCGGGCCCACATGGGGTCCAATTGCCTGGTCAATTTTACGTAGATCTATGGCTTCGCCTTTTTGGATAGGTTCCGTTTTGACCTCTTCGGTATCTCCAATTTCTTCTTTTTCCTTAACTTTAAAGGCTTTTTGCTGGCCTTGAAGCCAGTTGATAAGGGCAACTGTTTTTTCTCGTTCTTCTCCACGAAGTGTTTTGATTTTCTTTTGCTGCTCCTCAATGAGAAGCGTAAGCTCTTGACGCGTTGTGGGGCAAAGGATGTACTCTTCATGAAAAAGTTCAGAAAGAAGAAAAAAGCGCTCTTCCTTTGTAAATACCTTTTCTGTGAGGCGAAGTATCTCTATGGTATCGTCTATTGTAAGGGCTTCAGCATCTACTCTTCTTTCTATTAGCATGGTAAGGATTGCTTCCTTGGCTTCTTGAGTAAGTGTCTCATACTGTTCTGGTGATGGTGTGAGCATCTTCTCTTTATGCTTTTCTGGAAGGTCATTAAACTTTCTGATAAGTAAGAATTCAAGTTCACGACGCATCATTAGAGGAATGGTTGCCCAGTCGCCTTTACGGAAGATGTGCTTTAAGTCAGGTTCTAGTAAAAAATCGCGCTCATTGGCTGTTAGCTTTGCATACTTGTGGACAATTCGAAAGAGCTTGATCTTAGATAGTTCGTCAAACTTATTAAAAAGCGATGGGGTAAGGCACTCCTTTTCTCTTGCTGGAAGGGCTTCATATATGGCTACAAGCTTTCTCACATCACGAATATCAGCCTTTTTTGGGTTGTGGGCGGCTTTTGTTAAGCGCTTTTTCATGGAGGTTGATATAGCATAGATTTTCGTGTTGCAAACAGTGTAGAGAATGTCATCTCGCTCTTCGCGAGAGAGCTTTCTAAATTCCGATATATCCTGATTTTCACCTGTTGGAAGTGGGAGTTTTTCTTTAGGTGGCATTTCGTGGACTTGTGTAAAAGCATGCCAGAGCCTTGATGAGTAGGAGTTTGCCCTGTCGCCTGCATTTTGCAATGCTTCTTGCACCTTCTCAGGGTGTGTCCAAACCCGATAGGTGGCATCTTTTAGTGGTTCGGTGATGTAAGAGCGTAGAGGGGTTATGGCCACACTTTTCATTGCCCGAAAAAAGCCAGGCACAACTTGGCGCACAACGTCTACTCCATATTCAAAGCCACGTCTTAGCCTTCCGGCATGGGCCTTTTCCATGGCCTTTTCTTGTGTTTCTATATGTGCGGCAGTTTCTGCAACAGCTTCTGTTGCAGGGCTGACACTAGCTCCCCAGGGGACTATTGACCTGTAGAGTCTTTTACCTAGACGCATAATAGTGCTTGATTCTTCGGGGGGAGCGCCGCTAAGTGTGCGTTCAACAACTCCTCGTGTCGCGGGCGTTAACCCCTGAATGGTCCTAGTGGCAAGGCCTGACTCTATGACTTTTTCTGCTCCTCGAAGGACAGTGTCTATTATCCAGGCTGTTGCATACGCAGGGCCTCCAATAAATTTTACGAGCAGGGGGTCGGCAATGTGGGCACTAACGGTTGCAGCTGGAGCTGCAATAAGTGATAGTGGAATGGAGATAAGTTTCGTGCTTCCAGCGCCTGCTAGCCTGATGGCTCGCTTGCCAAGACTTGCTGGTTTTGTCTCTTGTGGTGGGGGTTTTGGCTGGTCTCTTCCGCCAATGCCCCCCTCAATTAGCTCCATATTTTGCGATCCTCTGTTCACCTCTCTATAGCTGATGGGGGTTTATCTGACAAATAATTCTTGT
>JAYRNE010000065.1:0-4148 GCA_041912355.1 Chlamydiales bacterium | reverse complement strand
CGGGGCGAAGTTTATTTTTTTACTGAAAAGGTGAACAAGGCCGAATTGGGAATGTTCGCCCCTTTTTGTATATAATTCTGACTCAAAATCTTGCGTCGCTCAAGCATCTCCAATTGCCGTTTTTAGGAGTGTTGCAAATTTTTGCGTTGTGCTGTAGCATACAAAAAAAGGGGAGAGTATTATGCTGCTACGCTGTGCATTGATGTGTCTTTTTGTATTGATGTCAGGTCAGGTTTTTGCCAAAAAACCAAAAACGCCTATAAAGCATCTGGTTATTATCTTTCAGGAAAACCGCACTTTTGACAACTACTTTGCGACATACCCGCATGCAGAAAATTTGCCCGGAGAGCGGCCCTTTCATGCTCGAAAAGATACCCCGAAGGTAAACGGCCTCTCAAGGCCCCTACGTACTATCAACCCAAATCTCGCGCAGCCATTTCGCTTTTCGCCGCAAGATGCCGCCACTATCACATGCGATCCAGACCACTCCTATACAGCCCTGCAGCAGGCTTGTGACATGGGGTTGATGGATGATTTTGTACAGACAACTACTGTAGGCTCTTGTGCGCTTACTCCTGAGGTGCCTATGGGCTATTTTGACGGCAATACCGTCTATGCACTCTGGACCTATGCACAAAACTTTGCCATGAGTGATAATTTCCATACTACGACGATAGGTCCATCAACTATTGGAGCAGTAAACCTGATATCCGGCCAGCTCCATGGCGTGATTTTAACCCCGCCAACACCCGTCAATCCTAATGTGGAGCAGGGTACCATGATCAATAATGTCGAGCCGACCTATGATATGTGTTCAAAGCCAAACACGCAAACGGCAAGCTTTGATCCTGCTACCAACAAAAACATTGGAGATCGCTTAAACGAAAAAGGAATTACCTGGGGCTGGTTTAACGGTGGTTTTGCCGATTGTAACAGCACCCACATTGGAGGTGCAGGACAGCCTGTGAAGGACTATAAGCCTATTCACTCTCCATTTATGTACTACCTTTCTACATCAAATCCTATGCACCTACCCCCATCCTCGCCCTGCGTGGTAGGAAAGACCGATCAGGCAAACCACAACTACGACCTTGAAGAATTCTGGAAAGCGGCAAAATGCGGCGTAGTGCCTGCAGTGTCGTTTCTGAAGGCATCAGCCTATCAAGATGGCCACGCTAAAAATTCAAGTCCGCTCCTTGAGCAGGACTTTTTAATAGAAACCATAAACCGCCTCCAAAAGCTTCCTCAGTGGAAGCACATGGCCATCATCATCTGCTACGATGACTCTGGAGGCTGGTACGATCATGAGATGCCTCCGATCGTTAACCAATCTCAAATCCCTGCCGATGCCCTCACAGGCCCAGGAAGCTGCGGAACAGAAATGCCCTTAGGCGGCTACCAGGGACGTCCAGGATATGGCCTGAGAACGCCATTTCTTGTCATCTCGCCATATGCGAGAGAAAATTATGTCGACAGCACGCTTATAGACCAAACATCAATATTGCGCTTTATAGAAGAAAATTGGGGCCTTGATCCAATAGGCAACTTTTCTTTCGATAGTTACGCAGGCTCAATCAACGGCATGTTTGACTTTAGCCACAGGCGCAAATGTAAGGTGATTCTTAAGAAGTGATGTTATCTTTGTCCTGTGGCTGGATTTTCCACGGCGTTAAGATCTTGCTTTAGTCCCTTAATTGCAAGCTGAAGGTACATAAGAAGACCACGATTTTGGTCAAGTTTGTCTGTGTTCTTGCCGGCCATAGAATGCTGATTGCTTTCATATTGTGCTTCATCACTAATCTTTGTAAGTGCTTTGTCGGTCTTTTGGTTTAGAACGCTTGGGTTGTCCATTTTGAGGATTAAGAGGCGCAAGAAGGGGATTAGAGTATCGCCTCCTAGATCGTCCTTAAAACCTAGCTCACGAAGAAGGTCATAAACGTTTTTTTCTTCTAAAGCCGCGAGTAATTTTTCAGGATGTTTTTCTAGTATGCCGGATAGCTTCTTTGCGTAATTTGCGAATGACTTGTTGTTAAATACCTGTTTAAATTTATCTTCAAAATAAAAGGGGTTTTTAGTGTCGTGAGTATTTACGTAGAGGTCTTTATACAGGGTAAGTAGTATTCGATTTTGTCTTGCTTCAAGCTTTTCTCCAGATCGCGTAGTCTTTGCCACCACAACTTTTTGACTGAGAAGGTTCTCCATGGCAGTAGTCTCGTCTCTAATATTCTTTATGTCCTGTTCGCTTAGGCTGCTTTTTTGATTGAGGTCGCGTAAGAGTAATGAGGCATTCCCTATTGCTTTATCCATCGCTATCAGGCTCGCATTCGCAGCCCTACCTGTTGCGTGCACCCAGCCTGGAAGGCCTTTTTGGGGTAGCTCTCTTCGCTCTTTGGCAACATGCCTTTCAGCTGCCTCTATAGCATGCTGCAGCTGATCCAAACTAGCTAAAGATGCATTACCTTGATCTTGTGGGCCTTGCATGGGGTGCTCCTTAAGTTACACCCCATCCATACTGTTGCTAGAAATTTAATTTCAAGAGCTTTTTATAAAGGGCTCTTAAGAAAGTAGTACTTTTGACCCCGTTTTTGTTTTGATCTTCAAAACACAAAACTATTTTTTCGAAAATAGTTTATGGAAAACTAAATGCTTTTAATGTTATTCTATTACTTTATAAATCAAATAAAGGAACAAGCATATGCTTACCACATACATCAATGTCAGCCAGGCCGACAATTATGAGCGGGCAGCCAATTTCCTTCTCAAAACTAGTGTTGTGGCTTTTGGCAGACAAATCGACGTTCAAACTGGTCTGGTTCTGCCTCAACACCATGTCATTGTTCGCATCACGGCGGCTGCTGCCGCTGCCCTGCTCCTGCCAGTTACTTTGTTAGGGCTTGCCTTGCAGTCCCTGTCGGTCACGCATTGGCAACACGCTGACAGCTGTCAGACATCTTTTAAACCTATCGCACTAGTGGTGCATGAAACCAATTGGGAGAAAGTCGCCCAAGAAATTCGCTTACTGGATGCAGTGACTGCAGCATGTTTTGCTATCGGTCAGAGCGAGCCCCAAATTGTGTTGTGGAATTCAAAAAAGTTTTGTCTGAAATCGGAAGCCAAAAATCAACCGGATAGTGATCTCTCTGCAACGGACCTGATTAACGACCACACACCAATCTTTCTATCCGTTACCACCTCCTACGATCGCGTGTTTGCGCCATTTTGTTCAAATGGCTGGTTCAGTGCCTTACCTAATGAAATAAACAGCCCTGCCTGTTCGTTCATTTTGTATCAGGAGGACACAATGCCGTGGGCGCGTATTGGTGGGTATCGGGAAGAACGTGGTAATATTAATAACCAAGGTGCTTATAGCTTTACGGTGGATAAAATTGCGGCGATCCCATCTGTAGTCAAGGAGATCCTTGAAAAGCAAAGCCTATAGCTGACCCAAAAACAGGACAAGGCGGATACTACAGGCTTTTCCAGTGAAAGGGGCCGTCCCCTGCGATGTGCGACTCTGCGAGAATCACACATCGCAGCCCCCGGCCCCTTCTATTATTTGCCTTCTTGGCGTAAAGCTATTTAGGCTTCGGTTCGTAGATTTCGACGGGGATCTTAATTTCGCGAAAGGTTTTGATGATCATCTTTTTCACAGTAGACCACTCAAGGCGCCCTTTTCCACATCCAAGAGGAGGAATGGCAATTGAGGTTATTCCCCATTCTTGATGCTTTTCTTTTAAGAGGTTTAAGCCCTTTTGGATCCAAGCAAGATTGGAGGGCTTTTGCCAGGTATCTTTGGTTGGGAAGTTAAGGATGATCTTGTCTCTTGATCGGTAGATGAAGGGAACGCCAGGCTTAACCTCTTTTCTTTGGCATCGCTCAGCATAGTCATCAAACATTTCCTTATAGCGCTCTTTAAACAGCTTTGCAATGCCTGCTCCCATAACGCCTTCGCAGTTCACTGTATTAACGAGCGTTTGCATGGGAGAGTTAAGTAGGTCTCCCTCCTTTTTTATCGTGATATGAGGGGGGAGTGGTTCTTGCGTTTTTATGGCCCATTTTTCAATTCCCTTTTTTTGTTCTTGCTGTCTGATTGGAGCGGGGGGGATTGGAGCGGGGGGCGGGGGAAGTGGAAGTGGTGGCATTTGTGG
>JAYRNE010000064.1:0-4090 GCA_041912355.1 Chlamydiales bacterium | reverse complement strand
GCAGGCATTTGGCCATCAGCTCTTTAACCCTGCTACGATTGACTTTGTCATCGACTTTTTAAAGAATAAAATCTGGACACTAAAAGAAGATCCACAGGCAGAGCGCAAGCTCAGAAAGGCCCTTCAGCAAAATATCCAGCCTAAATACACCTATGTACAAGCGGGAAGCCGCATCATCGACCAAGGCGAAAAGGTGACAAGCCGCCATATTGCTATGATTCAGGCGATGAAACAGGCCTTAACAGAGCGTAGAAACCTCGTGCATCCACGCACTATAGCAGGAAGTCTTTTACTTACTGTGCTTCTTATGTATGTAACGGCGGTCTTTTTGCGTTACTACCATCCGGACATATTGGCATCTAATAGGCGTCTTTTCTTGCTTTCATCGATTGTGCTTATTGGCATGGCAATTGCAAAAATTGTCGAATTTTTGCTGCTTAAGACAACGCCTGATCTTTATGAAATTGTCCGCTATCCGCTTATTACACCATTTACAGCGATACTACTCTGTTCGCTCGTGAACACAAGTGTGGCAATATTTATTGCGGCCCTTGAAACGGGCGTCTTTGACACTGTTCTTGCGATTGATAGACAAGGCTTCATCCTTTCTAACTTAGTTGTAGGCTTTTTTGCTATACTCTACACAAGGTCACTCAGGCGCCGCACAGAGATATTTGTCGTCTGCGGTAAGGCGTGGCTTGCTGCTATTGCCATTATCTTGGCCTTTTACTTATATGATAGAAGCCGCTGGGGGATATCTATTATTGCTGATATCGGAAGCTCTGGCCTCTTTATGCTCTTTACAGCAGTGCTTGTTGTGGGGCTTCTTCCTGTCTTTGAAGCCTGCTTCCGTATTCTTACTGACATCACGCTCATGGAGTATATGGACCCTAACCATGAGCTATTACGCCGCCTTACAATTGAAGCTCCAGGCACCTACCAGCACTCGCTTATTATGGGTAATATTGCAGAAGCTGCAGCAAATGCCATTGGCTCAAATGGCCTCTTTTGCCGTGTGGCAACGCTCTACCATGATATAGGCAAGATGTCTATTGCCCAGTACTTTACCGAAAACCAGCAGGCAGGTGTTAACATCCACCAGCTTCTTACGCCGGTAGAATCTGCCCAGGTTATTATCTCTCACGTTAGTGAGGGTGTGGCAGCAGCCAGAAAGGCCGGCCTTCCCGAGCAGTTTATCGACATTATCAAAGAACACCATGGCAACGGCCTTGTCTACTTTTTCTACCACAAGCAGCTAGAAAACGTTGGGGGCAACAGAGAGCTTGCTAATGAAAAGGAATTCCGCTATTCAGGGCCTAAACCGCGTACGAAAGAATCTGTGATCATTATGATTGCCGATTCGTTGGAGGCTGCTTCTCGCTCGCTAGATGAGGTAAACGAGGAAACTCTTACAAGGCTTGTGGACCAGATTGTGAAAGAAAAGATGGAAGATGGTCAGTTTGATGAATCGTTACTTACCTTTGAAGAGCTTGGCCGCGTGAAAAAGGCCATGGTAAAGAGCCTTTTAGCTATAGGCCACTTTAGAGTGAAGTATCCAACCCGCGTGCGCGTGAAAGACAAAATTCAAGCTTGGGGATAGCATGCGTAAAGCACTTATTACCGGTGCAAGCTCTGGAATTGGTAGAGAGCTTGCGCTTCTTTTAGCCGATCGGGGAGTGGACCTTATTATTCATGGGCGAGATGGCGATTCTCTCCAGGAGCTTGTGGATGAAATTGGCAACAAGGTAAAGGTGACAGTGTGCGTTGCAGAGCTTGCAAGCTTTCAGGGCACTCAAACCATTCTTCAAGCCTTGCAAGAGGGATTTCCTGATCTTGTTATCAATAACGCCGGCTTTGGCCTTTATGGCGATTTTTCTAAACATAACCCCCAAGAAGTACAGCAGATGATTGCAGCAAACTGTGCTGCCGTTGTAGCTATATGCCAGCATATCTGCTACTGGTGGCAGGCTGAGAAGGTGGCTGGCACTATATTGAATGTGTCGTCCGTGCTTGGGGTGATGCCTGCACCTGGGGCTACTGTGTATGGGGCAACAAAGGCCTTTATTACAAGTTTTTCAGAGGCTTTAGACATAGAACTCGAAGAGCATGGTATACGTGTGCTTGTTGCCTGCCCGGGCAGGGTAGCTACGAATTTTCAAACAAGGGCATCTAAGGGCAAAATGGCGGTGGCAGATGATGGGGGCATGATCTTAAACCCTCGAAAAGTAGCCGCTGAAATGGTAGAGCAAATAGAAAAAAAAGAGCCCTTTAAGATTATAGACTGGCGCTATAGGGTTGTTGTATTTATACGAAGCCTACTTCCTAAGCGTTTTACCTTAAAAAAGCTTTATAAGTCTTTGAGGGCGAGGGGATGAGCGAAGCTCCTGGAGTGCGGGGCAGTTATGCACCGCTTTTAAATTCATGCACGCACTTTATCGGAAAGTCCGTTTAAAGCCTAAAATCATGTGCACGATTTTAACTCATACGCTCGTGGCATAGTTTGAGGGTTATCGCGTGTTTTGGACCTTATCGAGGTTATGGTTTACGGCCAAATTAAAAGCGGTGCATAACTGCCCCGCACTCCAGAAAGCTTCGCTCAGAGATGTTAAAGGAACTCATTGACATTTTACCTTTAAGTCTGGTATAATTTTTTAAAAAATTAGATTTATATATGTTCAGCAAAATGCCCTTTCTTCTGCTTGCGATTATTGGAGCGATCTTTCTTCTGGATGGCGTGATTCCTCTTGAGGTTAAATCTCAAATATTTGCTATTAGTTTGTTTGTAAAATCGATTATTATCTTTTCGCTGCCCTTTATTATTTTTATGCTGCTGTTTAAGACTGTAGCAAAGCTTTCTAAGGGGGCTACGAAGGTTATTTTGTTTGTTTTATTGGGGGTTTGCTGCTCAAACTTTCTCTCCACAATGATCAGCTATCAGATTGGCTCTATAGTCTATCATATGGACCTTTCAATTGCTCAGCCTAGTGATGTAGCAGGGCTTCTTCCTGCATGGTCACAGGCAGTTCCTAGCGTAGCTTCAAATGACATTGCGCTCTTTTCGGGCCTTTTGCTTGGTATTGTTATGGCCATGCTAAACCCACAGATCGCTGCAAGGGTCTCTTCGTGGTTTGACATCATTATCTCATACGCCTTTAAGGTACTAACAGCTTTAGTTCCTCTATTTATTGCCGGCTTTGTAGTAAAGCTTAACCACGATAAGGTTATCCACACGATAGCCCAGGACTATGCCTTTATCTTCACTCTTGTAGCTCTTTCACTTGCTGCTTATATTGCCTGTATCTACTTTGTCACAAGCCGCTTTAGGATGGGCTCATTCTTAGAGAGCATGAAAAACATGTTTCCGGCAGCTATTGCTGGCTTTAGCAGCATGTCTAGCGCTGCAGCAATGCCCCTTACAA
The DNA here is from genome assembly GCA_041912355.1 of Chlamydiales bacterium. Taxonomy (GTDB): domain Bacteria; phylum Chlamydiota; class Chlamydiia; order Chlamydiales; family FEN-1388; genus SZAS-7. The sequence continues at coordinate 671 of JAYRNE010000064.1, read as the reverse complement.
TACTGGGGGCTGAAAAAAATTCACAAAATCCTACATTTGCCCGTTTAGCAATACCCACAACGGTGAATATCCACCTTATCGGGGACTGCTTTGCCATTCCAATTTTTGCCTTTGCCGTAATGAAAAACTATGGCATGCAAGAGCCTGAGTTTTATAATTACCTCATATTCGCTCTCTACTTTGTGCTCGCCAAATTTTCGGTTGCAGCAATACCCGGAGGGGGCATCTTAGTGATGCTGCCAGTCTTAGAAAGCCAACTTGGCTTTACAAACGAAATGGCATCCATGATCACAGCCCTTTACATCCTCTTTGACCCTGTCATCACATGCTTTAATGTGTTGGGTAATGGCGGGTTTGCTATGGCGCTTGATAGGCTTGGAGGAAAGGCGATTCCCCAAAATGCTTCGCCCTAATTTAAAAGGACCAAAAGGACAGTCAATAAACGCTTATTGATTGTCCTTTTGGTCCCTTTGGCCCTTTTAATCAGGGCAAAGCTACTGTAATACGTCTATAGGTCTCCATGGCCTCCGCCATCGAAGGGCGATCGCTCCATTCAGGCGCTAGCATTTTTGTGAAAAGGGCTGTTAGTTGCTGCGTTTGCTCGGGACTATAGGTTTTTAAGAGAAATTCTTCCCACTCTTGTGGTTTAAAGTTTTCTGGAGAGAGGTCTG
>JAYRNE010000063.1:0-5826 GCA_041912355.1 Chlamydiales bacterium | reverse complement strand
TTCTCAACGATAATAACGATATAACGATAAGAACGATAAAACAAAAAAAACCCTCTATTTCTTTTTTTTATCCTTCTTATCGTTATATCGTTATTATCGTTAAAATTCCTGCTTATCCTGCCGCCGCAGGCGATCATGCATATCCTGTTTTTATGATGGCATCCCGAGCCTTAAAGCAGGGCAAAGCTAATTTTCTTTTTGACTGAAAATTTTCTGAGAGAAGATGCACGTAGCTCTTTTGTCACTTTTTGCATTTTGCCTTTAGCCCTCTGCTCTTGGGAGTATGTGGGGTTGTGTCAAAATGTAAAAATTGGCAATATCACTTAAAAGTCGAGAATCCCCGAATTATGCAAAAAGCTCTTGTATCCCATAAAAAAACAGTGATTGTAGTTGGTGGTGGTCTTGCAGGGCTCTCTTGTGCTATGAGGCTTGCTGAGCTTGGCATTCACGTGAAGCTTGTAAGCATCACAAAGGTAAAGCGCTCGCACTCAGTATGTGCCCAAGGGGGCATCAATGCTGCCTTAAACCAAAAAAATGAGGGCGATTCACCCCTTATACATGCCTACGAGACCTTAAAAGGGGGCGACTTTTTGGCAGATCAGCCCCCGGTTGTTGAGATGTGCCTTGCAGCCCCAAAAATCATCCGCATGATGGATCGTTTGGGCTGTCCTTTTAATAGAACAGCTGAAGGCAATATCGACGTTCGCCGCTTTGGAGGCTCTCTTTTTCACCGCACTGTGTTTTGCGGAGCATCAACAGGTCAGCAGCTTCTTTATACTTTAGATGAACAGGTGAGGCGCTATGAAGTGGCCGGCCTTGTCGAAAAGTATGAAAACCACGAGTTTATGCGCCTATGCCTCGATGAAAATAAACGTGCTTGCGGCATTGTTATGATGGACCACTTTAACATGAAGTTAGAGGTTCTTAAGGCAGATGCTGTTGTTGTGGCAACAGGAGGGCTTGGCGTTATCTTTAAAAAGTCTACAAATTCTACCTTTTGTACAGGCGCTGCAAATGGCAGGCTTTATCTTCAGGGAATGAAGTATGCCAATGGCGAGTTTATCCAGATTCACCCTACTGCTATTGTTGGGGAGGATAAAATGCGCCTTATGTCAGAGTCTAGCCGGGGTGAAGGGGGAAGACTTTGGGTTCCTGGCCATTCTGGTAAGGAATATGTCTCACAAGATGGCAGAAGGGTGGCAGCAGGTAAATCTGGAAAGCCCTGGTATTTTCTTGAAGAGCTCTATCCAGCCTACGGCAACTTAGTGCCGCGAGATATTGCTTCGCGTGAGATCATGCGCATATGTGAGCAGGGGCTTGGGGTAGATGGAGAAGAGCAGGTCTACCTAGATGTATCGCACCTGCCAAAAGAGCGGCTAAAAAAGCTGCAGGCAATATTAGAGATCTATGAAAAGTTTACGGGAATGGATCCAGCAAAAGTGCCTATGAAGATACACCCTGCTGTACATTACTCTATGGGCGGAGCTTGGGTTGACTGGCCGGCGGCTGAAGATAAAGATCGCCTTACACGCTATCGCCAGATGACAAATCTTAAAGGCTGCTTTAACGTTGGAGAGTCAGACTACCTCTACCATGGAGCAAACCGCCTTGGGGCAAATTCGCTTCTTTCCTGTATTTTTGGGGGGCTTGTAGCAGCAGGTGAGGTAGACCGCTTTATCGACCACAACCCAAGAGAAGAGGTGCCACTTGGTGTGTATAGTGAGGCACTTGAAGTTGAAGAAATTAAGCGAAGCCAGGTTTTAGGCCAAAAAGGCTCTGAGAATGTCTATAAGCTCTACGATGAACTTGCGGAGTGGATGGTAAAGTATGTTACCGTGACAAGAAGTAATCCAGATCTTGATAGAACGATAGTAAAGCTCAAGGAGCTTCGCGAGCGCCAGAAAAACATTGCCATTTCAGATGATGGGCGTATAGCAAACCAGAGTTATATAGCAACACGCCAGCTTGAGCCTATGCTTGAAATCGCCCTTGTGATTGCCATGTGTGCACGTGTGCGCGATGAAAGCCGCGGCTCTCATGCAAAACAGGAATGGCCTAACCGTAATGACGAAGAATGGCTAAAAACTACGTGTGCCACATACAATCCTAAAACGCATGATCCTGATATAACCTTTCAGCCAGTTGATATACGCTATGTAAAGCCTGTCTTGAGAGACTATAAAAAGCAGGAAAAGGCTCATCCACATTTTGAAAACCTTCCCGAGGAGATACCTTTGCCGCTATGACAGATACCTATATCTTGCGCATATACCGAGGACAGCCCGGTAAGCAGTACTGGGAAGAATTTGAGCTTCCCTATAAAAAGCATGCAAATATCATCTCAAGCCTTATGGAAATTCAGCGAAACCCTGTAAACCGGAAGGGGGAGAGGGTAGCACCTGTTGCCTATGAGGCTGGCTGTTTAGAAGAGGTGTGTGGCTCGTGCTCTATGATTATAAATGGCAAGCCAAGACAGGCCTGCACAGCCTTAATAGATAAGCTTATTGAAGAGTATTCTTCGAACATCATCACTTTGGCACCTTTTACAAAATTTCCTTTGGTGCGCGATTTAATAGTCGATCGAACATCGATGTTTGACAACTTAAAAAAGGTAGCAGCCTGGGTAGAGGCCGATAGCTCTCGCGATGCTGGCTTTGGCCCAAAAATTAGCCAAGAAAAGCAGGAGGTAATGTATTCGCTATCTAAGTGCATGACCTGTGGCTGCTGCGTAGAAGCTTGTCCTCAAGTAAGTAACCATTCATCATTTATGGGGCCTGCAGTTATTGGGCAGGTGCGACTCTTTAACCTCCACCCTGTAGCTGGCATGCAGAAGGTAAAGCGCATTCAGGAGATGATGAAAGAGGCTGGTGTTTCTGGCTGCGGTAATGCTCAAAATTGCGTACGAGTATGCCCAAAGGGAGTGCCTCTTACTGATGCTATAGCTGCAGTGGGCCGCGATACTACTATTCAAGCTATAAAAGACCTCTTTAGCCTGCCTGAGCGAGATTCATGAAGTCATTAGTTTTTTGGATAGCCCTTTCTAAGCTCTTTGTGCTTGCGATTATACTGTTTGCAGGAATCGGCCTTATGCCTGATGAAGCGCAGTACTGGACCTGGAGTAAGGAGCTATCTTATGGCTACTACAGTAAACCCCCAGCTATTGCCTGGCAAATAGCAGCTGGATGCTACTTTTTTGGCGATACAGAGCTTGGTGTACGTGTGGGGGGCTTAGTGCTCTCTTTTATTTTGTCACTTAGCATTTATTACCTTACAAGGGCGTGTGGGTTAGATCATAAAAAGGGGTTTTGGACATCGATTGCATTTAGCTACTCTCCCTTAGGAATATTTTCAGGCTTTTTTGCGACTACTGACTGTGCCTATGTACTTTTTTGGACGATAGCGGCGGCGTTAGTTGTGAATACTCTTCGCGATGCAAGGCCTTTAGCGTGGGCTGCAGTTGGCCTTGTTATTGGAGTAGGTGCCCTTTGGAAATGGCCTGTTTATGCGGTGTGGATACCAATTTCGATATTTTATTGGCGGGTGCCTTTAAGGCTTGTTGGGGGAATGTGTCTATCGCTTTTAGGGCTTATTCCGAGCTTTATATGGAATTATGAGCGCGGCTTTCCCACCTTCCATCACGTTGCAGCAAGTATTGACAACATGGCAAGTAGGGGAAATCCTCTCGATTTTCTTGGTGCGCAAGCTGCTTTAGTTTCGCCTATCTTTTTTGTCTTAATACTTATATGGCTTGTCAGATTTCGTAGTAGCTACGAACCCCTACAGTTTTGCTGGGTGACATCAGTGCTATTTTTAGGAGTGATGTTTGTGGCCTCATGCTTTGAAAAGGTTCAGGGTAACTGGGCAGTTGCTGCCTATCCAACAGCCTTTTTGCTTATGGTGCTTTATAGCTCAAGGCGTTGGTTCATGGCAGGGCTATCTCTTTCTATAGTAATTATAGCTCTGATAGTGCTAGTGCCTCTACCTTATAAAATGAACCCCTTTAAACAGGGTTTGGGTTCTAGTAATCTTAAAGAGGCGCTTATAGCTTCAGGATATCGCGAGAACGAAGACTTTCTCTTTTCAGATCGCTATCAAATAACAAGCCTTCTCTCTTTTTATGGGCCCGCCCAAAAACGAGCCTATTTTTTTAACCTCCACTCCTTACGCCATAATCAATTTGACTTTTGGCGAGGTATGGCTGACGATTGCGTTGGCAAAACAGGCTATTTTGTGGAGCAATGCCCTGAGCAAGATGGTGCAAGAGACCTCGAGCGCCTACGCGAGAAGCTTTTGCCCTATTTTGCTGATGTTGCCGCATTGCCTGTACAGCCACTTTATGCCAACCACAAGGTTGCTATAATCCTCCGCGCAACAAACTACAATGGCAACTTGCCCGCCCCCACAAATAAGTACTAGAGTCTTTTAGAGTGCGGGGCAGTCATGCACCGCTCTTAAATTCATGCACGCACTTTATTGGAAAGTACGTTTAAAGCCTAAAATTATCTACGCGATTTTTGCCAATATGCTCATGACATATTGTGAGGGTTATTGAATGAGCGTACCTTGTCGATGTTATGGTCTACGGCCAAATTAAAAGCGGTGCATAGCTGCCCCGCACTCCAGAGACCTTCGGTCAAGCCTCCAAAAAGCTATTGAATTTATTTCGCGTGTAGTTGAAATATGTAGAGCTGTATCTAATATCATAAAATAAGGAGTAATGATATGTCTGCACCAGTAAATAATATAACAAATTCAACTACAAATGCTACTTCATGGTTAACCATGCCCAGTTTGACTGCTATAACGAACACCTCAGTATATGCGAGCTGTGCAAATTACACAGGAAAAGCTATTTCCTGGGTTTCAAGCTTTCAACGACCAACACTCAATGATGGCGCAGCATTAGTACATCAAGCTGTCGATAAGGTTGGTAGAGTGCCTGTTGTAGTAGGGGGCGGTGTACTTATGTCAGCGGGAGCTGCACTTGGCTTATGGCAATCAAAGATGGCTTATAATGAATGGAAAAGAGCAAACATAGAAGATTATAGTAGGTGGCGTTTTACAAAGCACATTATTGGTGCAACATTTGGATTTGGCGTGGCAGCTGCGGGTGCGTATGTATGCGCTACTGCAGGAAATAATGCTCTAGCATCAGAGCAAGCCCAGGCACAAGCTGCAGCTGACGCTGCAATTACCTTACAACAGACACAAGATGCTGCAGCAAAAGCTGCTGAAGAGGCCGCCAAGCAAGTAGCTGCAAAAGCTGCCGAAGAGGCTGCCGCTAAAGCTGCTGAAGAAGCTGCTAAGCAAGCAGCAGCAAAAGCTGCCGAAGAGGCTGCCAAGCAAGTCGCAGCAAAGGCCACAGAAGAAGCTGCCGCTAAAGCTGCTGAAGAGGCTGCTAAGCAAGCAGCAGCAAAAGCTGCCGAAGAAGCCGCTAAGCAAGCTGCAGCAAAAGCTGCTGAACAGGCCGCGCAACTAGCTGCCAAAAAAGCGCAAGAAGCAGCTGCTAAGCAAACGGCACTTGCTTCACAAAACGTAAAGACTATACTTATGCCAGCTCCTTCATCAGTGCCTAACAGCATGCAAAAAATTCTAGGAGATAGTGTGAATGCTACATGCAACACGACTAATGCTACAGTAGGTAAAGCGTAATATTCTGCAGTTCTACAAAGAGGTGCATTGCCCTAGGGCGCGCACCTCTTTTATTTTTCCAGAAAAAAGGACGAAGGACCAAAAGGACAAAGGACGAAGGACAGCTATAGCCGTTATTGTTGTCCTTCGTCCTTTTTCCTTTTGGTCCTTTTTGTCGTTTTGGTCCTTTTGTCC
>JAYRNE010000062.1:0-3469 GCA_041912355.1 Chlamydiales bacterium | reverse complement strand
TGAAAAAGTGCTTAAATCAACCCCCTAGGGCCGGCCCCTTTTACAAAAAAGCCCAGCCAAAGGTGTAACTACCGTTTCAAATGAATCGCGACGCTCAAAAGAATTGGGTTACAGGCTGCAGTAACATCCACGACGCCTCTAATAACACTTATAGCTGATTCTAGTGATTCACAGGTAGTTTTGGGCATTGAAGGAGGGACAAGAGTTCCGTTTCTGCATTCTGTTGCAAATACATCAACAGCGGTCTTTTTCCAAGTTGCGCCAGCATTACCACAAGCAAATATAAGGCTAACAATACATGACACCACAGCCGTGCCACCTAGAACTTGTATCGGACAGGAGTCACCTCTTGCTGACGCCTGTCGACTCCTTGCATGAGAAGCCCAAAAAGCTGTAAGAGTAGGAGCTAGAGCTAAAGCGACAGGTACTAACCCTTGACCAACATCCGCAAAAGTAGATAGAGCCTTACAGGAAATCCAAGGCATCGAGGGAGGTGAAATCATATTATCTACACACTCTCTTCCGAAGACCGTAGCCATCTTGATGGAAAGCTCATTTAGCCCCACACCGACCGCTGCCGGAAGCGCCCCTCTTCCAACACTTGCAATAAAAGAAGAAACTGCCTGCATAACTAACTCCTAAAAATAGTATAGCAGTATACTGACTGTGCAACTTTGTATCCAGTAAATGTAACCTCGACTTTGTGCATTTTTGCCGAGCGATTTCTCCTAAGTGAAAGAGGACTGCCCCTTTCACCCCTTTCACTCAGGACGTCTCACATGAGGAGTTTTCGTGGTTTGACAAAAATCTAAAATTTGCAGTATTAGAAAGTTATGATACTAACAAAAGAATTTATAGAAAAAACATTTAAACCAGTCTTAACTGCGGACTGGCCTACCTTTTTTACTCATGCTGTTCACGATAATGTTCACTGGGTTATTCCTGGCAGCTGTGAAATGTCTGGTGATTACCATGGTAAATCTGCAGTTGTTGCAGCATGGTCAAAAATTGGCAAGTACTTAGATAAAAATCGCCCGCGTCACATCGCAATAGACCGAATCTTATTAGACGGTAATTATGCAGTAGTTGAAATGCACTATCTGGATGCTTTTTCAGTCAAGGGCGCTGCCTACCCACAAACCTACTGCTGGGTAATGAAATTTAATAATGATTTACAAATCATCGAACTTACAGCCCATGTAGACACTCAAGCTATACACACTCTCATGAGTGAATAGAAGCCCTAAAACTGGAGTGACCCGTAAAGTTCCAAAACAAGTGGGGCCCGCCCTAGGGTGTTGATTTAAGCGCTTTTTCAAAGAGTACGATTTGTGCAAAATTTGTTCTGGAGCGAAGCTCTTTGGAGTGACCCACTTTAGTGGGTCTTTTCGTAGGCCGATTTATCGGCCGCACCAACTTAGTGTTATAGTGGTACGGCCGATGAATCGGCCTACGAAGAGACTCGATAAATCGAGTCACTCCAGGGAGCTTCGCTCCAGGACAAATCTTGCGCCATAAAATTTGCGTGAAAAAGTGCTTAAATCAACACCCTAGGCCCGCCCCGGCTACCCCTTAAACTCGGTCTAGGTTAAACCAAGCCTCGTATAAACAAGCGGTAGTCGTCGACAGTAAGGGGCTTTCCTACAAAATCTGTGTCTTTTGGAGATCTATGCCATACAGTAGATGCATCTATGAAGAGGCCAAGTGCTGAAGGGGCTGAAGCACTTTCGTGTGTATCTTTTGAGTAAGCGAGCCCGTCTATGAGCTGTTTTGAAATTCGAGTCGACCAGTCAGGCCTACTGCTAAAGCAAATTGTGATGGCATAGGGCCCAAAGCCATCGGTATGCCAATGTTCTGCACTACCCATGCAGCAGCCCTTTTCAAAACGGACTTCAAAATTATTGCAGGGCGTATTGAGAGCGATTAGTCTCTCCGAAACTTGTTTGATGAGGCACGCTAGGGGATCATTTGTTTTTAGTTTTTTAATTTCAATCTCGAATTCTAATAGAAAACAAGCTTCTGTATTTTCGAAGATTGTATGAGAAGGGATCTGCAAATTGCCCGTTCCTGAGCTGTATTCAATATTTTTATAAAGAACTTTCTTCTTTTCAGAGATGCTTTGGCTCTGCTCGCTAACAAGTGTATCATAGAGTGGAGCAGCAAATTCCAACATGTACTGGCGTGCATGATCTATCACACGCTCATCAATGAAACTAGGGCCAACTATATATGAGTCTACTTGCATAAAACCTCCTCTATTTTAAACTAACGGGGCCGGGGCTGTCTTTCCTCAAGTCTTTCAATCAAAAGGGGCGGATACTAAGATTTGTGCGGTTCGGATGTGTTAATTGCACGAATCGCAGTATCAGGCCCCTTTCACTTACAATATCCCGGCTTAACTTTTTGACATGCAGGGCACAGGTGCGTACTTCTTTGCGCTACTTGCTGTCGCACAATAACGCTACCGCAGCGAAAACAGGGCAACCCAGTTCTTCTAAAGACCATAAGTTGCGTTTGGTGGCTGCCTTTTGAGCCATCTAATCGATAGTAGTTCGTTTTTCCGCTACCCAGGGTAGTTCCTTGGGAGTCAATTCCCCGTTTTAAGACCTTGCATATTCCTTGATAAAGCTGTAGCGCTTCATCTTTTGTTAGCTTATTTGCTGGGGTAAGAGGATGAAGCTTTGCCTCCCATAGGGCTTCGTCAACATAAATATTGCCGATTCCCGCAATAAAACTTTGATCGAGTAATAGGGGCTTTAATGCCCGTGCATGCTTTTGAAGCATCAAAAAGAGAAGAGAAGCTGTAAACTGTGTGTCAAGGGGTTCTGGGCCCATATGTCCAAGAATAGAATCTAGGTTTTCAACCAAATACCAGCGGCCAAATTTTCGTGTGTCAAAGTATTCAAGTGATTTATCATGAGAAAGCTGCAACCGTAGGCGAATAAAGGGGCTATCTTGACACTCCCCATGAACGAGTAAAAGCCGCCCTGTCATTCTGAGGTGTACCAGCAGGAAGTTCCCTGATGACAGGGTAAAAATTATATACTTACCTCTTCTCTGCAAATCTACTATAGTCTGATGTTGTATGCCCTTCGAAAATGTTTCGACATCTCTTCCGAAGACTATTTTAGGCCAAAAAATTTCTGTTTTAATAATCTGGCAACCTACGATTCCCGCACGCTGTAGGTCATTGACAATCGTCTGCACTTCGGGCATCTCAGGCATAATAGTAAGTAATTTATGTAGTAGTTAATGAATTATGGATTTTTCGCTATGTAGGCTGTTGCAAAGCATGCTGATTAGCTTTTAGGCGATTCGTATCTTTTTGTATTTTCAGGTGTTTCGCTTACCATCCGTAGAATCGTTTGAAAACGGGTTCTGAAGAATTGTTACACGTCAGTGAATATTCTTCAAACGTAAAAATTGCCAATGGAATTAGACTGGTGAGCGGGGCTGGTCATAGGGGGTT
>JAYRNE010000061.1:0-5425 GCA_041912355.1 Chlamydiales bacterium | reverse complement strand
TAAAGGACAGCAATAACCGTTATTGTTGTCCTTTAGGTCCTTTTGGTCCCTTTGGTCCTTTCGTCCTTTTGGTCCTTTTATATTGCCTTGGAAAAGGCCTTGTGGCCAGCACTTTGGTGAAGGTAGTAATCAAAACAGGAAGCGATGTTGCGAATAAAAAGTTCCCCTAATGGGGTTGCTGCAAGGGTTTGGCTATCTTCGTGGACTAGGCCTAACTCTCGTAAAGGTGTAAGCCGTTCAAGATCAACAGCCAAATAGGTGCAAAAGGGCATGCCAAACATTTGCAAAAACTGGCTCTTATCTACCTTAAAGTCACACATGAGGCGCTGGATCACCCAGCGGCGGACAAGATCATCTTCAGTCAAAATCTTACCGCGAAAAACAGGTAAGACTCCCCTATCAAGAAGGCTATAGTACTCATTAATTTCCTTCACATTCTGGAAGTAGCCATTTTGGGTGTAGCCTATCGCGGTTATGCCAAAGCTTAATAAATCATCAGCTGGTAGCACCGTATAGCCCTGAAAGTTTCTCTGGAGAGATTTATTTGTATAGGCAACTGCCAACTCATCATGAGGCAGGGCAAAGTGGTCCATGCCAATTGCCTTGTAACCTGCCTCTACTAAGGCATTTCTTGCCATGAGGTAGATGCGGAATTTTTCTTCCGTGGTTGGCAAGGTTTCGTCCTTAATTGCCTTCTGGTGCTCTTTTAGCCAGGGAATTTTGGCGTAGGAAAATAGAGAGAGACGGTCGGGACGAAGAGCAATTATCTGGCTTATCGTCTCTTGAAATGTTGCCAAAGTCTGGTAGGGAAGGCCGTAGATAAGGTCTAGGCTTATGCCAGAAAAGTTAAGGCTTCTAGCTAGATCATAGGTGTACTTGGTAACAGCAAAGCTTTGCCTTCTACGCACTGCCTCTTGCACCTTGTCGTTAGTGTCTTGCACGCCAAAGCTTACGCGGTTAAACCCGAGCTCTTGTAAGAGATGGAGTTTCTCTCCCCTATCTTCAAAGACCGTCCTTGGGTCTATTTCAATGGCAATTTCAGCAGTCTCTGTGAAGGTAAAGTGCTCTTTTATTGCTCCTACAAGCCTGAGTAAAAGATCACACGAAAGCTTCGTAGGTGTGCCGCCCCCAAAGTGAAGCTGCAGAACCTGCTTTTTTTTGCCTACGTGACGTGTCACAAGTTCTATTTCTTTAATAAGGTAGTCTACATAGCGCTCTTCGACATCGGCCTTTCTATTTAAAACAACAGAGCAGCCACAAAAAAGACACATAGTCTTACAAAAGGGGATATGAAAATAGAGGGCAAGTGGCTCGCGAGCTTGAGAGAGCTTAGCTAAATACTCGGGCTCTTGAACCTCACTCCAACAGGGTGCTGTTGGATAGCTTGTGTAGCGAGGTACTGGCTTATCAAGTTGCAACAGCAGATTTAAGTTATCCATAGGACTTTACGCACTCTACAAGCGCCTCGACATGTTCTCGTGGAGTATCTTTGAGGACGCCATGGCCCAAGTTAAAAATATAGGCAGGATCACCCTGCATGCTCTTTAATAAAGCTTCTGCTGCTTCAAGAGCCCCATTTTTATTGGTGCGCAAAATTTCTGGGTCTAAGTTGCCCTGCAAGATATTTGGATAGTCTTTACGTATACTTGCTATATCGCACGTCCAGTCAAGAGAGAGAGCCGCTAAATCTGCAAGCTTTGTAACTTGCCCTCCCCTACAAAAGAGGATAGTAGGACATGACTTTAGCCCCTTAACAATCTTCTCAAGAGGCTTTTTCACAAAACGGTCAAATTGCGATGAATCTAAATAGATGGCCCAGCTGTCAAAGATCTGTACGGCGTTTACTCCCGCATCAATCTGGGCATTAAGATAGTCTATCGTGCAGTCTGCAAGAACATCAAGCACCTTATCAAACGATTCTGGATCTTCTTGAATCCATTTTTTCGTGTGAATAAGGTGGCGGCAGGTTTTACCTTCAATAAAGTAGGTAGCAATGGTAAAGGGCGCTCCAGCAAAACCTATGAGAGGCACTTTAAGGCTATCTTTTAAGAGTTTGATGCCCTCTAAAACAAACCCAAGCTTAGGTACAACATCCTGGTACTGAAGTATAGTGCCCCTTTTTAGGGGATTATCAATGATAGGCCCAAGAGAATCTTCAAAGTGAAGTGAAGCCCCAAGCGCCTCAAGTATCAGCAAAATATCGGAAAAGACAATAGCAGCATCAAAGCCAAAGGCATTGATGGGCTGATGCGTTACCTCGCATATAAGCTCAGGCGTATGGCAGAGGGTTAAAAAGTCATATTTCTTACGTAGTGTCTGATACTCATGCATATACCGTCCCGCTTGTCGCATAAGCCAGATGGGGGGTCTCTTCGAGTAATTTTTGCCTACAAGTGCGTTTAGAAAGAGCATGGGTGTCCTTTGATTATTTTGCATACCGTAATATAGGCAAACCGTTCGGGCACGGGCACGGGCTCGGGCTCGGGCACGAGTGTTAAAAAGCTTTTATTGGGCAAAGCCAGGCGCTTTAGCTATTTTATTCATGCACTCGTGCCCGTGCCCGTGCCCGATGGTTAGCACGGCGTACAGTTAAGCGAAAATAGAACTATTAACCCTTTATCTTTTTCTTTCTGGACACCTATTGCTAGCATAAAGCTCGCTATAACAACCGCTCTAAAATAGCATCCACCGTAAAGCCAAATTCTTTTGCCAATACTCCCGCCGGCGCAGAAGCCCCAAAACCTTCCATGCAAATTGGAATGCCCTCAAGGCCGATGTATTTGTACCAGCACATGTCACTTGCAGCTTCTATACTTACCCGTTTACCAATATCGCCACCTAAAACTGTGTTACGATACTCTTCTGGCTGCAAATCATAAAGCTCTGTGCAGGGCATCGAGACAACGCGTGTGGGCTTGCCGCGCTTTTCTAATTCTTGGGCAACTTCCATGGCAAGAGGCAGCTCCGAGCCTGTTGCAATAAGAGTAAAGCTTGCCTTGCCGCTTTCCCTCTTTACGATATAGCCGCCGCGGCCTACACCCTTGTCATAAGGGACAAACGTTTCTGGTAGATCGTTGATGTTTTGTCTTGAAAGGACGATGCAGCTTGGGCCATGATACTTTAACATAGCAAGCCAAGACATCTTCACTTCGTGCGTGCCACTTGGACGAAATACGTAAAGGTGCGGAATAGCGCGAAGGGATGATAGCTGCTCAATAGGCTGGTGCGTTGGGCCATCTTCACCTAAGAAAATTGAGTCATGCGTAAACTGGTAAATCACCTTGCGCTTCATAAGCGCAGCAAGGCGTATTGCATTGCGCATATAGTCTGAAAAGGTCAAAAATGTTCCAATGTAGGGAACAATAAAGTGGGTCTGACGAAGACCTGTAGCTATTGTTGCCATACCAAACTCGCGAACGCCGAACTTAAAGTTTCGCCCCTTAAAGTCTGATGGGGAGATAACAGGAAACTTCTTCAGCATCGTGCAGTCTGATGTTGAAAGATCCGCTGAGCCGCTATAAAGCTGCGGCATAAAGTCTGCTAAGAAGTTTGTGACATCTTGAGAGGCCTTTCTACCAGAAGTTGGCCCTTTTATTGTAAGGTTATTGAGGCGCTCTTCGAGATCCGCCGGAAATGCATCCTGCATCATCGCGTCAAACTCTTTTCGCTTTTCTGGGTAGGACCTTGACCAGCTTTCTAAGTCCCTTTTCCAGCGCTCTTCATTTGCTGCATCTTCAGGAATCTTTGATGCAAAAAAGTCTGTAACGGCTTGCGGAACATAAAAGTCTTCTTGTGGTATACCAAGAGCCTGCTTCGAGGCCTTTACTTCATCCTCACCAAGTGGTGAGCCGTGAGCTTTTGATGATCCTGCCTTATGGGGAGAGCCTTTGCCGATAATCGTGTGGCAGATAATCATGGTTGGACGGGTCTGGTTTTGGCGAACATGGCTTATCGTGCGATGAAGCTCACTAAGGTTGTTGCCATCTACTTCATAGACATCCCAGCCGTAGGAGATGTAGCGCATCTTTGTATCTTCTGAGCAGCAATCTGAGAGAGGACCATCAAGTGAGATCTGGTTTGCGTCGTAGAGAACGATGAGGTTGTCAACTTTTAAATGGCCTGCAATAGAGGAGACTTCTGAAGTGCAGCCTTCCATGATGCAGCCATCTGAGGCAAGTACATAGATTTTATTATCAAAAATCTTATACTCAGGTGTATTAAATTTTTCTGCCAAAATCTTATAGGCAATTGCCATACCTACGCCGTTGCCAAGGCCCTGACCAAGAGGTCCTGTTGTTGTTTCTACACCGTCAGTTTCTAAAGATTCAGGATGTCCAGGCGTTACAGAGTGTAGCTGTCGAAAGTTCTTAATATCCTCTAAAGACACCTTAAAGCCAGCAAGATGCAAGCAGGAGTAAAGGAGCATGGAGCCATGCCCTGCCGACAAGATGAAGATATCGCGATTTGGCCAGTGGGAATTTTTGGGGTTATAGCGCATAGCGTAGCCATATAGATAAGCCCCCATTTCAGCACAGCCCATAGGGAGGCCAGGGTGGCCAGAATCTGCCTTCTGAACAGCGTCCATAGAAAGGCCGCGGATGGTATTTGCAACCTTCCCGAGGATCTCTTTGAGCCCATCATCAAGAGGTTTTTCAAGTTTCGTATTTTCTACTTGTTGTGGCATAGGTATATTTCCAGTTGTTTATTGAGTATGAAAATAGTAATCTGGTTTCGAGAATGGTGCAACCAAAAAAAGGGCTACTTCATGACAATTCTTGCAATTCTTGTCCGCCATGCGACGGCAGCCCCCTCCCCTAACGATCCCGATGGTATTCAGAGAATTACAAACTCTGGACGCAAGAGGCAAGAGACCGTAAATAGCATCATGAAGGATTATGAAATTCAGCCAACTGAAATATGGTCATCCCCTGTTACTCGAGCACTAGAGACAGCAGAAATTATCGGCAAAGCCTTTAACGTAACACCCGAAACCGAAGTTGCCCTCGGCGAACTTGAAATGTTTGACGAAGCGATTGTCACCTCAAGGCTTTCCGAAGTCCCCGATGAAAGCACTATCATCTTAGTAAGCCACGCACCCCAAATCCTGCGCCTTTCAACCTACTGGATTGGAAAACGAGTCTATGGCACCTCTCCCCCAACAAGCTCTGCAACCCTCATAAAATTCACTCACAAAGTAGAGCCAGGTAAGGGCGAGTTTGTGCGGATTATTGCCTATTCTGGCTAAAAAGAACCAAAAGGCAAATAGGGCCTTTACTGTTTAACTGTACATTGTACCAACCATCGGGCACGGGCTCGGGCACGGGCTCGGGCACGAGTGTTAAAAAGCTTTTATTGGGCAAAGCCATGAGTAACCGCCTTTGTTGTCATGCACTCGTGCCCGAGCCCGTGCCCGTGCCCGTGCCCG
>JAYRNE010000060.1:0-4764 GCA_041912355.1 Chlamydiales bacterium | reverse complement strand
TTTTTCTATTTCCTAACTCAGACTCTGTGCGCGCAAGGGAAAGCATAAGCTGCACGGCTTCTGCATGCTTTCCCAACTTGTAGAGAGAGACTGCGGCAGCCATACTGTTTTCAAAGGCATTAAGCAGTGTTTTTATGTACTCGGCCTTTAAGGTTTTGTTTGAATTTTTATTATAAATCTCGCGCAGCCCTTCCAACGCTTCACGCAGCTTGTCATATGATTTCTGTTTGGAATAAACAACACAAAGCCGCTTATGAATAGAGCCATACTCCTGCCCCTTGCGTTTTGCATCCCATACAGTAGTAATGGCAGCATCATATTGGGCAGATTGAATAAGAGAGTCAATATACTCTAAAAGGTTCTTTTTAGCTTCATATGTAAGAGGCTGATTGCCACGAGCTATTTCTGATTCGCCATCGCCCTCTTCGTCTATGTAGCGATAAATAACGTGTGGTTCTCTACCCCGATTGCCTACTTCATGAGATGGAGCCATCAAGGCTTTGGGTATTCGATCAACATGACTTGAGAGTACGTGCTGCCGTTCAACCTCAGGAATTTTTTTTCTATAGTAGCAAACAGCTGAATCATCGCGCCGCGCCTGATAGAGTCTTATGAGCGTAGAGTACACCTCTCTTTTTATATCTGATATGCTTAACCTCAAAACGGCAACTTGAGATGGTCCATCTGCCATTTTTAGGTTTAAATGGGCAAGATGTAAGAGTGGTTCCTGAGGATTTAACATGGATGCACTTCTATAAAGAGCATCAGCCTTTTGGGGGTCTTTATCTTTTAGCTGCAAGTACCCAAAAAGATAGTGCACAACCATGCGATCTTTGCTGTTACATAATCGCTCTAGCCTGAGATAGACGCCATCATCCGCTGGATCGCTCTCTAGGGCTTTTTCAAGGTATTCAAGCTGCCTATTTCGGGGCAGGTTTTCACTTAGCTCGATATAGAGCCTACATGCTCGTGGATCGCCTCTCATCTTCAAAAAATCGGCATAGAGCTTTTTGATATCTCGCGACTCGGACATCCTCTCATAAAGGCTCCCAATGGTACGCTCGGCATCTTCATAAGCTCCAGCTTCAAGATTTTCCTTAAAACCCTCAATAGTCGCTGCCTGACTGTCTGATTCGTGATCCTCATCCTCCATGTCAGCAGTGGCAAACGAATGCTCATCTAAGTCAAGATTTCGCAGTTTGCAAGCTACTGGATCAGGCCGCAACGAGGCCACAATATCATCACAGAGAGAAAGGAGCTCATTCAGCTTAGAATTAAATGGTTTCCTGAAGGTAACATCTTTTGCTTCTACAGCCAAAGAAAAACCATTTCGTAAAAACCAGCGGATTTTCTTTCTCGTAAAAAGGCATTTTTCAAGGGGCATACCGGGAATAAAAGGGACCCTCACCCCAAAAAACTTTAGGTCATTGTTTTCGAGGTTACGCACCATGGCGTTTTTTGTGGTTATGGCGACAAGACACCCCTGCCCGAGTGGGTGTCCGCCAAGACAGAATGCTGGGAGATGGCCTGAAGTTATCATAATACCCTCTCTCTTCCTTCTTAATCTTGATCTTCGCTTAGACGATGAAAAAAGAATAGATTAAGAATTGCTCACAAGCTCCTGAAATTTATTCCCACGCTCTTCGTATGATGAAAACATATCGTAGCTTGCACAACCTGGGGATAAAAGTACAGCGTCGCCAAATTCTGCAAGCTCGCGAGCCTTTGTAAAGGCTTCAGCGAAGGTTGCAGCATGATGCACAGGCACTACACCCTGCAAGTCAGTGTCGATGAGAGAAGCTGCCTCGCCAATAAGGACGCAGGCACGCACCTTCTCTTTAAAAGGCCCCTGCCAGGCAGTGTAAGGGTGGCCTTTATGAACGCCACCTGCTAAGAGCACTATAGGGCCTTCAATAGAGCCGACAGCTCTAAGAACAGCATCTACGCTTGTTGCCTTACTATCATCATAGTAGCGTATACCATTATGGGTACGAACATGCTGCAGGCGATGTTTTGGCTTTATAAAGGTTAGGTAGGCAGCTTGTGCAGCATCAGGAGCGACTCCCAAGTGTCTAGAAAGGGCATAGGCTGCAAGGTAGTTTTCAACATCATGTGACAAGCTATTTTGGAGCACTGCTGGTAATTCGCCCTCGTTTACACCAAAGTAATAGACCACTTTACCATCTGTATACACCTCACAGGATTCATGAAAGCCAAAGCGGGCCACATTACCATCACAGCGTATTCCATTCTGGACAAAGAGTACCCCTTGTGGCTTTAGGCAAGCGCCGATGCGAAACTTCGCCTTTGTATACTCCTGCATTGAACCATGCCTGTCAAGATGGTTCGGGGTGATATTGAGGATGCAAGCAGCATCTAAGACGCAGGTAGACATAGTCTCAAGCTGAAAAGAGCTTAGCTCAATAACAAGAGGTATATCGCTATTTTCAATTTCTGCAAGTATAGGTGTACCGATATTGCCAACAGTTTTTGCTGGCATGCTACTGCTATTGAGAATATGCCCTACAAGGCTTGTTGTGGTTGTTTTACCGTTAGAGCCTGTAATACCAACAGCCTTTATATTTTGGGGAATTTTTCTAAAAGCAAGCTCGACATCGCAAAAGACTTCAATACCATGCTGCTTAGCTGAAAAGGCTACAGGATGCGTTAAAGGCACGCCAGGAGAGATAACAACAAAGTCCATGGTGTCAATAGCTTCTATAAGCTCCTTTGCAGGCAAAAAGTGTATGCCTTGTGGAGCCGAGGAGGCTTTATCATCCGTCGCAAAAACTCTGTGGCCCTCTTTTTGCAAAAAAGCTGCGGCAGAAATGCCACTTTTGCCCAACCCGATAACTGCAACGTTCATATTCTACTGCTTCTAACCTTGCTTAATTATAAACATTACTGAAACTTTATGGAAGCTAGCCCGATTAAGGCAAGCAAAAGCCCGATGATCCAAAAACGAATAACAACTTTAGACTCAGGCCAGCCCTTATATTCAAAATGGTGGTGCAATGGAGCACACAAGAATATGCGTTTTTTGTTGCGCAGCTTGTAGCTTGCAACTTGTAAAATAACGGAAAGGGCTTCTACAACAAATATAGCGCCCACCAAGCCTAAGAAAAATTCTCGTTTTAAAAGCACCGCGGTTACGCCCAAGAGACCGCCCAGGGTAAGTGAGCCGATGTCTCCCATAAAAAGCTGTGCAGGATGGCAATTAAACCATAAAAAGCCAAGGCATGCTCCGCACATAGCTGCCATATAGATGGCAATTTCGCCGCTTCCTTCTACGTAAAGGATGTTCAAGTAGTGAGCTAAATCCTGATTGTTTGCTAAAAAGGCAAAGGTACCCAAAGCTCCTGCCACAAACATACACAAGCCTGTTGCTAAGCCATCAAGACCATCAGTTAAGTTTACTGCATTAGAGGCCCCTACAATCACAAAGACATAAAAGAGCCACATAAAAAGAATGCCAATGCCTGCAAAGATATAGATAGGCTCCTTAAAGAAGGGAATGTAAATGCGGCTTGAGTATTCATCTAAACTTAAGGATTGACTAAGCTTTACATCAGAAAAAAACTCCTTCACGACAGGCGGATTAAACCAACTGCCCAATTCAATTGAACTAGAAAAAGAGGGTATTTGCAAATAAGCCGCGATAAGAAGGGCCCACACAACCTGCACAACAAGTTTTTTCTTCCCTGAAAGACCATTGGCATTTTTATAGCGGAGCTTTAGGTAGTCGTCATAGCCGCCTAAAAATGCAAGCACAACTGTTGTAAGAAAAAGGATAACTGTAAATATACTTTTTAAGTCCATCCATAGGACCATAGACAGCAGCATCGAAGAGATCATTAATATGCCGCCCATAGTCGGCGTATTTTTTTTACTCTTATGAAGATCGCCAAGTAAAAAGCCTTCTGCCTCACGTATGGGCTGGCCAATCTTCAGCTCATAGAGTTTTCGTATAAAGTAGGGCCCAGCCAAAAGGCAAAACAGCAAACTAGTAAGCGCTGCAAGGATTACCCTTGTAGATGTGTACTCAAAAACTAGCGGCACATGCCAGCCGAGGTCTATTCGTAAATATTCTTGTAACCAGTAAATCATAACTCACTCTATTAAAAATAATCTATAACACGCCAGAGGCCATTAGAACGCGACCCCTTAAGAAGCACTAAATCTTCAGGCTCAAGCTCTGCCTTTAGGGTAGCTGCAAGCTCATTAAAATCTATAAACCACTTGCAGGGCTTGTTGGCAGCTTTACACACCCTTTCAATAGGCTCACACTCTTCACCCAAGAGGTAGAGCTCATCCACACAGTCAAGAGCGTGCTCTCCAACTGCTGTATGACAGCTTTCTGAAAAGCGGCCAAGCTCACGCATCTGACCAATTACGGCAATCTTTCTATTAGATGAGCCTTGGGCCTTAATATAGCTTAAAGCAGCCTTTAAAGAAGGCTCTGCGGCATTATAGGAATCGTTAATAAACGATATTCCACCCTTTACAACGTGCTCAAGGCGCTTTGGAGGCATAGTAATTGTAGAAAATGCGCTACCAATTTCTTCAGGGCTCATATTACAGCAAGATGCCATACTGCATGCAGCAAGGAGGTTCAAATAGACGTGTGGTGCAGGAAGAGCAATAGCTGGAAGGGTAGTCTTTTTGCCTTGCACAGTAAGATGGAGCGAGTTATCACCTATTTCTAGATAAAAGTCTGCATTTGGATCACGCATAGAGTAGGTCATGCTCGGGCACTTGCAAAGA
>JAYRNE010000059.1:0-3709 GCA_041912355.1 Chlamydiales bacterium | reverse complement strand
TTTTTGCCCATTATGCTATCTGAAAGTTCCTGAAAAAGATGCTGTGGGGCCATTATAGCAAATTGCTTACCTTCAAGGCTTACATGGCTATAAAGCGCTTCTACACTTTTTTCAGCAATGGATGTAACAAGCTCGCGACTTGTGGATAAAAGGCCATACTTTGCCTTAAGCTTGAGTATGCGCTTTACTGATGCATTAACCCTCTCTTCAGAAATTCGGCCATCTTTTACTGCCGCAACAAGTGCCTTATGCACCTCTAGAACCGTTGAAGCTTTCGTCACAGAATTTCTCGTAAATCCTCCAGCTAGTGTCAAAAGATCACAGCCAGCATTAAAGGCCAGTATCGCGGCCTCTTCAAGGCTTGATGACTGCTGCAAAATTGCATCCATAACTAAGGAGTCGCTTATCACAACGCCAGTAAAGCCCATTTTATCTCGTAAAACACCTTGCAGAATAGGCTGCGAAAGCGTTGCACACCTATGAGGATCAAGTGCAGGAAGGAGAATATGGGCACTCATAACTACATCTGCCTTGTTTATAAGCCTTTGAAAGGGATGTAAATCTGTCGCCACTAACTCTTCAAGCGACTTATTGTTTACAGGAAGGCCGCGATGTGAGTCGATAGCTACATCGCCATGGCCCGGAAAATGCTTTAGGCAGGAAATGAGGCCAGCTTCTTTATAGCCTTGAAGGCTTGCCTCTGCAAAGAGGGCAACCTCTTCTGGCATATCCGAAAACGATCGTATGCCTATAACAGGATTTAAGGGGTTTGAATTTACATCCACCACAGGCGCCAGGTTCATGTTAATGCCAACGGCTTTTAGCTCTTGTGCCATGCTATAGGCAACATCGCGCGCAAATTCCGGATTTTTAGTGCGCCCCACAGCCCAATTGCTCGGAAAATAGGTGAAGCCATTTTTTAAATGAGTAATTGCCCCTTCATTATCGATAGCTATAAGAAGGGGAATCTTAGCAAGGCGTTGAAGGTCATTACTAAGCGTATACACTTGATCAGGTCCCGTAAGGCTATTTGCCGCCTTAAAATAGATGATCCCGCCAACATGGGCCTGCTGGAGAAGAGTTTGCGCTTCTGGGCCAGCCCTTTCCTCTAGCACATGGACGATAAGGAGTTGACCAACTTTTTCTTCAAGGGTGAGGGAGTCAACTGTAATGGCCCTACAAACATTACAAACTAAAATAAATAGTATTAATATATAGTGCATAGTGGCAGCTTTTTCTAGCGATTATAGCGTAAAAGACTAAAAAAAGGACGAAAAGAACAAGAATAAGAACTGCCACTTTGGTTCTTATTCTGTTTCTTTCTGCGTTTTAGACCTTGGGCTTTTCAGTCAAATAGGCATCCTCCAAATCGAGTACGCCCATAGGTGAAAGAATCGCCTTTTGCAACTCGCTATTTTTGGCAAAAGAGAAGGTAAAGCTAAAAAGCGGCAAAATAGGTAGGTCGTTCAGTAATACATCTTGAGCCTGCTGCAAAAGCGCCATGCGCTTTAGAGGGGTAGGCTCCTGGTTTGACTGATTAAGAAGACGCGTATAATCAGCATTTTGCCAGCCAGTGCAGTTTATGCCATTTTTTGGGCTTTGGAAAACTGATAAAAAGCTCATAGGGTCAAAGTAGTCAGCAAACCAAGAACCCATTGCAAGCTGATACTTTCCAGCTTGAAGCTTGTCGTAAAAATTTTCAGGCTCTTGAGCATCTAAAGCGATGTCAAGATCAAGAGTCTCTTTCCAATTTTTAACTAAAGCCGAAGCGAGCTTCTGCATGTTTTCTGTGTTGATAAACATCAATGAAATATTTTGTAAATCATTACGAGTAATAAACTTCTCGTTAAGCGCCTCTTCTATGAGGTGTCGCGCCTGGTCTACATTATGTGGTAAAACAGGAGATTTCTCTTGCAGGCCCATTCCTGGAGGCACTAGCTGATGAGTTACTTTTTGATGACCCTTCAGGACATTAGCTACTACTGTTTCTGTATCCAAAGCTAAGCTCAAGGCCTTTCTGAATTTCAGATTGTTAAATGGCTCTTGAGCCACATTAATGCGTACAAACTGTGTTCCAGCAGCAGGAGCAAAGTCCAACTTGCCAAGAAGGTTCAAACGGCCAATTCCCTCTTTTCCTAAAGATGTAAAGGGTGAGCCGACCCAGTCAATTTCACCCTTTTCAAAGGCCTGAAGAGCCTCTTGTTCATCTTTAAAGGTCACGCTCACTTTGCCAAGCTTTACGGCAGCTTGTCCCCAGTATTTGAGGTTTTTTTCTAATTCAAGCTTTTGGCCTGCTGTAAAGGCTGAAACAGCAAATGGACCATTGCTCACAAAGCCATCTTTAAAGTCAGGATGAGCCTCAACCCATTTTTGATTCACAGGCAAGTAGGCAGTTGTTGATGTAAGCTGCAAAAAGTAGGGGGAGGGATTATCCAAAATTACGACAAGCGTTTTATCATCCATAGCATGAATGCCTACGTCATCAGCTGAAAGCTTGCCCTCATAATAGCCTTTGGCACCCTGTATCGGAAAAAACATATAGGCAGAAGGGGACTTATTTTTTAGCATAGATTTCCAGCTATATTCAAAGTCAGATGCCTTCACAGCGTCGCCATTAGACCATCGAGCATCACGAAAGACAAAGGTGTAGGTTTTTAGGTCGTTAGAAACGTTGATGTTTTGAGCAATGCCTGGAAAGATTTTGCCATGTTCATCGATATAGGTCAGTCCGTCAAAAAGGAGCCTTGAGATATTTGTACGGCTTAGACCTTGAGATGATCTTGGATCTAAGCTCGTGAGGGTATCTGGAAGTGCAAGTCGGACTTCCTGAACCTTACCTTGTTCTGGATTTGCAAAGAATTTACAGCCAGTAACAGTCCCAAGAGTAATGAGTGAGAGAGAACATATGCGTAGATGTTTCATGTAGCGAACTCCTATCAATAAATGCAGACAGTACTGCAAGAGATGTTCTTTCGTCAAGCACCAAAAAACGCTTTGCAAAAAAAATAAAATCCGCAAGGATGCATGATAAACAAAAGAAAGGGAATGAACATGCTATTGAACAAACAGTGGGTATATACCTTAGCCATTGGAACAGTTGCACTTTTTGCGATAACGCTCTCCAACAACTCCAACAGTGAAGCCGAAGTAAGCGGCACACTTGACAAAAGTGCCTGGAAGCTTTTTAAGCCGAATAATGACCGTTTCGAAGTGCTTTTCCCCGCTGCTCCTCAACACGTTTCTGAAGCTCATCCTAATGGCAAGGAAGTTACAAAGTATGATGTTTTTCTCTCCCAAGATGTAGCTGGCAATGTCTTTATGATTAGCATTACACAATACCCTCCTTCCTACGCAATGGGCCAAGTAGACGATGTGCTACAGGCTGTAAAAAACGGTGCTGTAGGATCTAATTCGAAAAATGAGCTGAAGCAGGTAGAGCGTAGTACATTCTTAAACCTACCAGCTCTTGATTTCACAATAGCAAACGCCGATTCAACCATCCGCAGTAAAGTAATTTTAGAAGACAAAACACTTTTTGTATTAACTGTCATGGACAAAGACCCAGCAAGACTTGAAAGTGATTTTAATACTTTTGTAGGATCTTTTGTTATTAAACATCCGTAGCAAAAAGCAAATCTTTTCTTCAAACAAAGAGATAAAAGAGACATTACTCAGACTGCACATGCTATAAACCGTCGGACACGGGCTC
>JAYRNE010000058.1:0-2731 GCA_041912355.1 Chlamydiales bacterium | reverse complement strand
CGTTTTGGAGTGCGGGGCAGTTATGCACCGCTTTGGATCTTGCCAAAGTGATTTTTCGTAATAGGCTTTTACATATTGCGCTTGGAGGTTATCCTAAAAACGGCAGTTGGAGACGCCCCTCGGTACAAGATTTTGAGCCATAATCACTTGCAATCGGGGGCGCCTTCTTGTTTAAGAATGTTCGCCCCCGAGTTGCAAGTGATTCTGACTCAAAATCTTGTACCGATAGAGCATCCCCAACTGCCGTTTTTAGGATTATTGATGCTAAGGACTTTGCAGAAATTAAAAGCGGTGCATAACTGCCCCGCACTCCAAAACGCTTCCGCGCTATTTCAGCTTTTTTAAAATGCCAAGCTGCACCAGCATATAGGCTACAGCATCAGGCTTGATTTGCATTTTTTTTGCGGTTATATCTTCTACAACCATTTCCGCAACGTAGCGAGAACGTCTTTCTTCTTCTATCGCATCTTCGAAAGACTGGCCTTTACTTGGGTAGATGTCCTTAGAGTTAAGGTAGGTGTTAATTTCGGAAGGTGGGGTGCACCTTGCTTGTTTTACTATCTCACTAAATTCATCTTGCAAGTAGGTTGCAGGCACATTTTCTTTAAACCAGGTGATGCATTTTTCTCTGTATGCGCCACTTTGTTCAATAGCGGGCCGTATACATTCATAAATAATATTTTTAGATGAGTAGAGATTCTTGAAATTTTGTCGAACAGAGTGAATGTCGTATATTGAACCATAAGGATCATTAAAATTGTTTGCAGTGTCAGCTCCTGGAATGCCAAGTTCCTTTCCAAGCTTTGTCATTAGGTGGTTAAAGGAGTTAACGTTGTGGGAAGAGTCTGGGGCAAGTGAGATCAAAAGCTCTTCTCTATAGTTTGCAAGGATATTATGAGTTTCCTCTTCAAAGGTCTCCTTTCTTCCTCGCATTACCGCTCTATAGCGCTCAGATGCTGTTTGAAAAAGCCTTCCTCCACAGTGAGATGAAGCTTTTAAAAATTCCACAACGGTTTCCCTAATAGCTTCGGACTTTTCTTGAGACTCTGGCATGCTTTTGATTTTAGATACCGTATGGGTAATCATGCGCTCAAGATCATCGTAAAACAGAGTTTTTGCTGAACCTGATGGAACACCTGTATAGGATGATCGTTTATTGATGCTCTTTATCAGCCCTTTCATTTTAAACCAAAGAGCAGGCTTTGATGTGATGAGTACATCATCCTTATAGCTTTGGGGGTCTACATAGAATTCTTTAGTTGGGCTTGAAAAGTTAACTCGTCCAAAGAGGGTGCTAAGATCATTTACAGAGCATCCCGGGGCTTTAGTTTTAGGCATAGCTAAAAACTGTTTGTGCACATAATGTTTAGTATCTACCTCGTAGAGAATGTGGCCCACAGGAGTTTGGGGATAGGCTTTTTGGAGCTTTTCTACTTCTTGGCGCGCCTTTTGTTCAGTGAGCTTAGAGAGAATTAAGCGGCATTTAGGAAGGTCTTGAAGCAAAAAGGCCTGTTCTAATTCTCCTTTTAGTCTAAATTTATTAGTACTCTTTAGATGGGTAAAAGCCGTTTCATTGTTATTATCTACTGCCGTTACATCAAGGCGACTACTTAGCCAATCTAAAAGTTCAAGCGAGCCATTTATTGCGGCAATATGGAGTAGGGTGTCGGAGTTTTCTGCACGAGTACGTAGGCTGGTGCCACGTTCAGCTAATTTTTGTACCACTTCAATAAGGCTAGAGCGGCACGCCTCAACAATTGCATTATCGCCATTTACCCCAGCATCGATAAGGGCGAAGCAAGAGGCAATATTTTTTTCTCGGATATAGTAAAGAAGGAGGGGATTACACTTTTCTATTTGGCCTTTAAGCTCGGCGCCATGAGTAACAAGCATTGCTGCCAAGGGCATATTTTCTACGTCGAGGAAATAGCCAAGAAGCTTATTCTTACTTTGCTGGCTGAGAGAAGCGAGGTCAGATCCCTGTTCAATCAGGACGTGTGCTTCAGGTAAAATATCAAGCTGAACAGCAAGTTCTAGGGGGGCTTTTCCTTGCATTTCGGCTTCACTATTTAGATAGTCGCAAGTGGCTGTTAAGAGGAGTACCTGGATGAGTGATGGGTCTTGGTTTTGTTTTTCAAGTACGCGGCGTGTAATTTGTGTAAGACGTGAGGTGCCTTGTAATACATGGGCTGGGTTTGTTATTAATTCTCTGTTATTTTCTAGGTAGGTAAGGATTTTATTTGCTGTCTCTTCAATCTGATAGTTAGCCTTAAGTAGACTAGACCTTACACCTGTAACCAAACGTGTGATAGGGCCGCGGATCATGCGGCCGAACGCCATACATGGCTTCTTTTCTAGAGCAGGGCCTTTATTCGGATAATACGTGATGAAGTAGTTATCGAGTTCTTGTTGGGGAATAGAGCTTAAGTGATCAAAGAAAACTGAAAATGAAGCCATTTTATTTGTCCTTTAAGCTTCAAATTGTATAAAAAACCCTAATTATCCTTCACCCAAAAAAGGACCCAGAGGGTTAAAAGAAGAGGGCAAGATTCGCCGTGCTGTAAGGTATAGGGTTGTAGGGTGCGTGGTCAGGATTAAACGCAAAGAGCGCAAAGAAACAAAGTTCGCAAAGTTGCTTCGCCCTATTTTGAGGAATATATGGGTAATATTTTTTACAATTTTTTCATTCTATACTATAAAACAGGGCAACGCTTCTTTGCGAACTTTGTTT
>JAYRNE010000057.1:0-4490 GCA_041912355.1 Chlamydiales bacterium | reverse complement strand
TCCTCGTGTTAAAAGGAGCAGTCGCCTTGCTCAGCATTTGGGTAACTTCATGTATGAGGTCGGTAGCGTTATAGGCCTCCCAAAATTTCTGGCGAATCACTGCCTCTTGCCCTCGTAGCGCAACACCTACATAAGCCGCACCTGCCTTTGGAATTCCAAGTTCTTGTGCGAATATATCTTGATAGTAGGCCACTGTTGAAGCAATATCCCCATGCCTGCCTTTAAATAAATCAACAACTACAGCCTCTAAAATAGCCTGCCTTTTTGCTGTAAGCCAGCTGTTCACCCTATCAGGAAAGGTCATATTTTGGGTTCCCTCAGCTCCACAGCGTTCGGCGTAGACTCTCGTCACCTCTGTAATCATTCTGTCAGTACAATGGAAAAAAGCAAGCCCTAGTTGCTCAGTAAATACCTGCATAACTTCTACATCGAAGTCTCTTTGTAACTTTTCCCTTTCGTCTGGCATGGCCTTATCAATGGCAACCATCTCTTTGTCAAGATGTGCTAGAAAATGCAATAGGCCTGAAGTGAGCGTCTGAAGTTGCTCAAACTCACTCGATTTTCCATAGGCGTCGGAATACTGGCTCTTGCTTAGGCTATCTAACTTCTCGCATACTTTATTAATTAATGCAGCTTTCTTGATTTTTACACCCGCATCATCAATTTCATCCGGAATGAAAGGGGTAATTTTTAAAAAATATTCCTTTAACCTCAAAAGCTCTTTAGGCTCTTGATCTGCAATTGGAGGAATCACCCCTCCTAAAGCCGCAACCGGGCCCGCTTTTGACATTTTAGCAGACTGAACACTCTTATCCTCTTGTGGCATATCTACTATTGGTGTTGGTTTATCAAAGTTTATGCGATGCTCCCAACTTTTTTGGATAAGCCATGATTTAAGCTCCCCTTGGTTTGTAACAGCTGTTTTAGGAATGCCAAGAAGATCTAATATCCCTACAAGCTCTTGGCTAGGAGGAAAGCGCGTATAGGCTTCGAATAAGAGATCAACAGTCACTTGAGAAAGGGCTTCATTTAGTGCTTTAGAGTTTTCTCTCTTTTTAAGTAGAAGAGCATCTTTAAGTAGCTGCTCACGCTCTGCAACATTGAGTTTTTCGAAACCATTTAAAGCGTTGATAACAAGGGCAGGGCGATCCTTTAAAGCAGTATCTGAAACAGTAAGTAATGCCAAATTGGCTGCGAGCTCTTGGCTAATGAAGGGACTAAAGTAGGCTTCAATTAACAAATCGGCCTTAGCTTTCAAAAGAGCTTGCTGTATATCCCTCGACCCTAATTTTACAGCCTCTTCAAGCAAGGCCCTTCGGCTATTTGGTGGAACCATTGAAAAGTTCTCGAGTGCACAAATCAGCATACGCTGCCTAACACCTTCTCCCTCTTTTTCACTGGGCATTAGGTGTAAAAAGGCATCCCATAGTCGCCGCTCTACGTTTATATCTCGCCCTTTACCACCAAGCCACACGAATGCCCTCTTTGCACCCACAACTAGCGGCCCAATCGGTTGCCCCTCTCTTGCAGCGTGGAGCATTGCCTCGGCTTTAGCTTCGATATAGTATTTCTCTATAATTCCAAGCTCACGCCGGTTACGCACAAGTAGTCCCCTGATGATAGATCCCTCTTTATCAAGAACCTGAGCACTATGGTCTACAAGATGAGCAACTTCCCTCTTTTGTTCAGAAGTAAGGCGCTCCTTGCTTGTAATAAGGGTCTGCATGCCAGAAGCTAGAGACTTTGCACGCTGTTCTATGGCTTGTAAAAGGTAGCGGCATTTTTCATAAGGGTTTTGCATGACATCAGGGCTAATTTCACGCAATGCTTCTTCAAGAAGCTGCATTTGGTGAAGGTCCGGTATTCCTTCAGCAAGATCTGGCTTTTCGTTATTTTTATTCAACCTTGCTCGCATCTCCAAGGGAGCCAGAATTTGTTGCCAAAGGCGATTTACGTTTTCATTAAATAGCTTTTTAGGCAATACCAATTTGAATTTACTAAAATCTCGAGCCACCTCTTGCAACAAGCCGTCAATCGGCGCTCCCTCCATAAGAGCAGCCTCAATTTTTTTCCTTTGCACATCTACACGTTTTCCGGCCTTGTCATTCAAAACCTTATCGATCTTTTTGATAAGGCTTTCAGCTTCACCCTGACGTTGAAGTCTACGAACTTCAGCTAATTCATTAATATCTTGAGGAGAGAGATCCATAATCTCCCTGTTCTCAATTTTGTCGGCAACTTGGCTCAACCTATCAAGCGATGCTTGGGGCGTGCGGAGTCTCTCTTTATGGAGAACTTCCTGAAGGGCCCTCACAATATTTTGGACATTTCGCTCGGATTTAAGTTGTGGATCTGATGTAAGCCTTACAACAAGATCAGCAAGTTTTTTGCAGTCAAACCGAGATATTTGCTCTGTCTTAATAAGTGACTCGATCTCACCCATTAATGCGGAGACCTTAAGAGTTACGGCTTTACGGGGATCCTGCGGATTCAATGTTATTTTACGCCCCATAAGAGACTTTTCAAGGCAATACTGACCATGAGCCAAGGCAATTATACGAGGTCGTATACTGTCAAAATGCAACGAATCTGAGGTGCTACTCATATCTACCCCCGTGTTTAGAATGAACTACTCTCTCATCTGGGTATTGCTCCAAGCCTTCTTTTTTCTTCTTGAAGGCTCGGTTTCCAGTCTGCAAATTCTTTAGTTTCTTCAGCGGTCTGAAGTGCCAGGTCAATAGTGTTGATGGCTTTTTCGATTTCGCCGCACGCACTGTGGCAGTAGCTTGCATAGAGGTAGCAGTTTGGGTTGCTGGGATTTATTGTGTAGGCATTAGTGTAAGCAGGAATAGCCTCTTCGTAGCGCTTAAGGCAGTAAAGAGCGTTTGCAAGGCCTAGCCAAAAGGCGAATTTTTTTGGATTTATGTTAGTTAAAAATAAAAAGGCATCACTTGCATCGTTGTAATTTTTTAATTCATAAAGATTTTTTGCTGCTTGGTAGAGCTTATCGATTGTTTCATCGCTTACTTGGGCAAGCTCTTGGAGGCTTACGCCTTGGGCGATTTTTTCATTAAAGGCCTGTTCATCTTTTTCAATATCTTCAGATAGCCCTGATATATGGGTAAATGCATCCGTAACATCTTCTGCCAAGAGCTCCGGGTGATGTATACTAAGCTGCTGAAGCGACTCTAAAATTTTTGCGCTTCCATTTTGCAGCCGCTTTCTAAAGGTAGTAAACTCCTGTTCGAGCTCTTTTTCAAAGCGCTCTTGAAGCACGTTCAGTGGAAGGATTTGCCCGCTCTTAAGTAAGGCCTCCTCGGCCATCATGCGCGCTTTTTCTTTTGCCGTGTTTAAAAATGCTTGGTCTATGAGATCACGCTCTTTCTGGGGCTCTTTATGTAAAGGCATATAGTTCAACACAATACCCCCCTTTATTCCTCTAATTTAATCCTATCATATAAAATATTTAATTTAAACACGGAATAGCAATAGAGAACTCTACCTAAATACGGTAAGAAATTCGCTTCATAAAAATAGTCACAAGTTATTCACCATAAACAGGTTAACAACACCTTGAAAAAGGCATAAAAGTATCCTCTTCATCAGCCTTACTTATTACTCAAGCAGTGAAAACCACCTTTAGTTTCCTATTTAGAAAGTAATACTCTGTTAATTAATCAGAGTAAGCGTATACTCCCCTCCCATATTAATAAAATAAGGGATCTAAATGGATTATACTAAAGCTATTACTACCACTGAATATGTTTATTATTATGATCGTGATGCTGCAAGAAATAGACTTGTACCTCACGGCGCATCAAGTGACACATCAAGCGAGAACATGACAAATGACTCATACTCCTGCTGGATGATTTCCGTTATTCAAGCTCTTCGCGGATCCGATACCTTTCGTAAAGAATTTGCACCTGTCAAAAATGAAAAGAACACGCTAAAGAAAAAACTCTTTGAACTCTTTGACATTTCTGAAGGCAAAAATGGCAAAAAAAGACGCGCTGTAAGCCGAAGTGAAATTCGCAGGTTCAAGCGCCTTGTTATCAAAGAGGGCCTTAATGCACCAATGGACCGAGGCTACTTTGAGAAGCCATTTTTAAAGTTCCTCCTCCAAAAGCTAGATACTAAACTCGTAGAGTACACCTACGGAAGCAAAAAAACAAAACACCGCGAAACCATTTTTACTATACCCTTGGACAAAAGTGATAAGCCTCGATCGCTTCAAACGCTTATCAACAAAGATAAGGTTGCGTTCTTGAGCAAGTCGAAGACACCAAAGTTTTTGCCTATCTACCTTTCGCGACCATTAGAAAAACGAGAATATGGCCATAAGTCTCAAAGCGAAGCTTCGCGCACTCCTGTTACCCTCTCCTATACGATCGAAATTCCTGTAGCTGATGGCAGCAAGGCTCGCTACCGCTTAGTTTCTGTAGTTATAGGACGAGACTCCGCCGCCCATGCCTATAGCTACGTCTTTG
>JAYRNE010000056.1:0-2866 GCA_041912355.1 Chlamydiales bacterium | reverse complement strand
CAGTTTTGCTTCTTTAACGCCTGTTTTTTCGTAGAGTGCTTTACCTTCACGAAGCATCTGCGGAGAGAATTCGTGCTTCATTTTGCGAAAGTTTAGTAGTTGAGCTTGTGTTATTGCTGACATCTGTAAAGGCTCCCTTATGGTGTTTAGTCCGTGTTTGGAACCTTATTCAAAAAAAGCCGGATTTAATCAACAACTTTCTGCCCAAAAATGCAAAAATCTGCAAAAAGCAGAAGTAACAAAAATTAAACTACCATAAAACAGTCCTCATTATGAAAAATGTTAGCTTCGTCGAGCCGTAAAACTAAAGGCCATAAGGGTGTGTGGTGAGGATTAAACGCAAAGAGACAAAGGAACAAAAAGCGCAAAAATTGCGTTACCTTGCTTGACCAAAGGGCTGCAAGAAAAAAAATTAAACACAGAGCCACAAAGCCACAAAGACGCTTTGCGGCATGAAAAAGCCTATGCTGGCAAGGCTCATGGGCATTTTTTGCGAGAAAAATGCCCATGAGCCTTAACAGCCAATACCCTCGCAAACATCGCGAAGCGTCTCTGTGGCTTTGTGGCTCTGTGTTTAATTTTTTTCCCTTACAGCCCTTTGGTTAAGCAAGGCAAAGCAATTTTTGCGCTCTTTGCTTCTTTGCCTCTTTACGTTTAATCCTCACCACATACCCTTATGGACTAATTCTTAAAATCAGTGCAACCCTTGACAACCTATAAAAAATTTTGTTTCACCAGATTTTTCTTTTTTCTTTTTTTTCACTTGGCGAAAAATACCGAAAATAGGTAGTCTATTTGACGATCACTACAAGTGATGCGAGTGTAGCTCAGCAGGTAAAGCATCAGCTTACTAAACTGAACAAAAGCAAATTCAAAACTTGCCTCTCGCTTGAAAAGAACTGTTATATGCGGGCGTAGCTCAGTGGTAGAGCATCACGTTGCCAACGTGAGGGTCGTGGGTTCAAATCCCATCGCCCGCTATCCTTCCTAAATGATGAAAATCACTAAGTATAAAAATTGAGGTAGTTCGTGCAACAGTCAACAGAAGAAAACACCCTTGAGTTCCAAAACGACAATATTAACGCAAAAATAACCCATAAACCTGGCTGTCAGGTACGTATGGACGTAGAAATTTCGCCCGTTGCGGTTCAGGCCGCCTACGATAAAGGCATGAAAGCAGTTCGTAAAGAGGTCTCCGTTCCTGGCTTTAGAAAGGGTAAAGTACCTGATGACATTCTTAAGCATAACTTCGCTCAAGCAATTGACAAAGAGTCTCGCGACATCGTACTCCAAACAGCATTTTCAGAAGCTCTCGAACTTTCAAAACTTCGCCCATTTACACGAAATAGCTTAAAGCGTTCAGAACTTAAAAAATGCTCCAAGGAAACCGGCGCAACAGCGATATTTGAACTTGAAGTAGAACCTCAAGTACCAGATATTGACTATAGCACCATAGAAACAAAGCAAGAACAGCTACGCCCGATCGATCAAGCTGCTATCAATCGCTCCTACAGACAGCTGCAGCTTATGCATGCTACATGGGAACAAATTACCGATAGAGCATGTAAAGATGGCGACTTTATCGACCTTGATATCGATGTTACTGAACATCCAGCCCACAACGTTTGCGTAAACCAGCTTTTCCTTGTTAAAAAAGATGAAATGCCAAAGTGGCTCTACGACACCGTAATAGGCATGCAAATCGATGAATCTAAGGAATCAGAAGCAAAACCTAGTCAAGAAGACCCTTCTCACGTTATCGCATACGAAAATGAAAATGCTAAAAAACAGTGCCGCGTAACGCTAAAGGCTATTAAGCATGCTATTCTTCCAGAAGAGAATGAAGAGTTTGCCCAAAAGTTTGGTGTTAAGAGTGTTGAGGAACTAAAAGGATTTGTCGAAGAGCGTCTTAAAAAAGAAGAAGAGCAATATGCTAATGAAGTCGCTCGCTATAACTTACGAAAAGAGCTTTTGCAAAAGTACCCATTTAGCCTTCCACACTCACTTGTAGAAGCAGAAGTGCGCGGTCGCCTTGCTTACTGCAAGCAAGGAAGCGACATGCAAAAAGGTGCAATACCACTAGATACCACAAAAGAAAATGCCCTTAAAGACCAGCTAGAAGCTGAAGCTCGCGGCTTTTTTATGTGGATGTTTTTGATGAGGCAGGTAACACCACAAGCTGAAGTTTCTATCACTCAAGCTGATCTTGAGCAGGAATTTTCACAGCAGATGCAGCTTCCTCGCCAACAAAGGCTCATCTATGCTGGGCTAAATCCTGATGAGGTGCGTAACCGCTTGGTAATGATGATCATGATGCGCAAGTGCGAGGATTACCTACTTAGCCGTAAATAGAATTACCACTCTAGTCACTGAGATCACTGAGATTATATTGAGATAGGGAGAAAACTAGAAGAATATTCTCAATGCTCTCACCTTTCTCAGTGAGCTCAGTGGCTCAGTGGTGAATTATGTCTTGCTCTCTATTGTGAATTTGCTATTATGGCGAAAAATGAATTGGAGTTCTACCTATGACGACACCCTATGTAATTGAAGATACAGGACGCGGTGAGCGCGTGATGGATATTTATTCACGCCTCCTCAAAGACCGCATCATCTTTATTGGAACTGCCATTGACGATCATATCGCCAATGTTGTTGTTGCACAGCTTCTCTTTTTAAAGATGGAAGATCCAAAGAAAGACATTCACCTCTATCTAAACTCCCCTGGTGGCTACCTAACAGCAGGCCTTGCCATTTACGACACCATGCAGTACCTTGGCTGCAACATCAATACCTACTGCATTGGTCAGGTGGCATCGATGGGAGCTGTAATCTTTTCTGCTGGCACAAAAGGCCGCCGCTTTAT
>JAYRNE010000055.1:0-4754 GCA_041912355.1 Chlamydiales bacterium | reverse complement strand
CCAAAGTATTTTAGCGTTAATTGCTTATAAACAGAATATCGTTGAGGTTGCCTTAGCGCTTATCACGCGATTGACTTAGGCAAAATTGAGAGCGGTGCATTACTGCCCCGCACTCCCAAATCCCTTCGGGCGGTAGAGTCTGAGTGACCGCATTTCTGCGGTCCTCAGCTTAAAGCCTACTCTCAGGGTTTTGGCCCCCCTATACTAGTTGTGAGCGACAAAATTGATTGAAATGTTCGCAGTAGGTCCGCCTCCACCATTTATGCCTCCCCATACTGCAATTGATTCGCCTGCTAGCACGGTAACCGTTTTATTGAATTGGTAGATGCCACTCGCATTTATGTTAGACGCTACAACAGTATTGCTTACAAAGTTAAAGGAAGTATCATAGACGTCAAGGTTGATAACTATACTTGAATTCGAGGAAGGCACAAAACTTGCTACCTTGATTGTGCCTGTTATTTGCGTAGTTGTAACCGCTGCTGGTTGTAATGCAAATGGAACATTAGTATTTGCGATAGTTGGTGCAGTTGAATAATCAAGGAAATAGGTGCCTCCATTAGCAAATTCTCCTGCATAATGATAGGTTTGCTGTGTTCCTGAGGGGCCAGTAGGGCCGGTGAATCCTGTAGGACCAGTAGGGCCTGTTCCTCCGGAAGCTCCAGTTGCGCCACTAGCTCCAGTAGGCCCTGTATCTCCTGCAGGACCAGTTGGCCCAACTCCAGCTGCTCCAGTGGGTCCAGTAGGTCCTGTCGGGCCACCAAAGGCGCCAGTAGGTCCTGTAGGGCCAGTTTCGCCATCTATACCATCACGGCCAGTAGGTCCTGTAGCTCCTGTAGGTCCTGTAGCTCCAATGCCTGCAGGTCCTGTAGGGCCGATTTTACCTTGTGGGCCTGGGTAGCCTTGTGGGCCTATGCGGCCGGCAGGCCCCTCTTTTCCCTCTGGGCAGTGTACGCAAGGGTCGCTATCGGATAAGTGGTTGTCTTTGGATTCGATAATTCCGGCAGAAACAAGGGCCTTATTGACATGCTTTTCAATTTCTTTTGCCCAGTCTTTGTCTTCAGTACTTTTTTTATATTTTGTGGTGGTTGTTTTTTGTGGTGCCGTCGGTTTGCTATCAGCAGATAGAGGCTGTATAGCTAAGGACAGAGCGATAAAAAGGGAAAAATATTTCATTCTCAAACTCCTGTTTTAAATTTAAGTAAGTACAAAAACAGAAGCCGGTTTCTTTTGCAACAGTTTTTTTACACATTTCTTAAGCTTGCAGAAATGAGCTCAGATATGTCAGGCGGATCTTGGAAGGTTTCAAAAGTTTCAGAAACAGCCCTTTGCGCAGCTTGTTGGCTGTAGCCTAGGTTTATAAGAGCAGAGACGGCGTCTTGTAAAAGAGGCGGATTTTTGGCGCTTACTTGAGGCGCTATTTCAATAAAAGCAAGTGCTGCCTCTTTAAGTTCTAGCATAAGGCGTTCTGCTGTCTTTTTGCCGATGCCGGGGACGCTCGAAAGTGTGCGCACATCTTTATTCATAAGAGCTTGCTTTAGCTCTCCTGGTGTTAAGTGGCCAACAATGCTTAAGGCAAGCTTTGGTCCAATACCTGAAATGTTGAGCAGCTTTTCAAAAAGGTCGCGTTCAGATTCATGCAAAAAGCCATAGAGCGCTTGAGAAAATTCGCGAATGACAAATGAGACGTGCATAAAAACCTGTGCTGGAATGGGAGGTAGCTTTACAGCGTAGTTTGCAGCAAGATTCACCTCGTAGCCGACACCCTGCACTTCTATGAGACAGGCATCGTTTTTTATGGCAACTAGCGTTCCTTTTAAGTAGCTATACATAATCTAATTCACAACTCTCTTGTTTTGCTGGTTCCTAAAAATTCAACTTCTGCACGTGTTGCATGACATAGTGCTATTGCTAATGCATCAGCTGCATCGTGAGGCTCCGGTAGGGTTTTTAGCATCAAAAGGCGGGCGACTGTATTTTGCACCTGTTCTTTGCCTGCTTTTCCGGTGCCTGAAATAAAGCACTTTACTTCGCGAGGCGAATAGCCAAAGACCTTCATCTTGCGGCCTTTAGCTGCAAGTAGCGCTGTTGCCATGGCAATGCCAAGCTTAAGGGAGCTTTGGGCATTTTTACTTACAAAGGGGGTCTCCAATGCCATCTCCGAGGGGGTGAAGCGCTCTAGAAGAGTAAGTAGGCCTTCATGGATAATGAGGTAGCGATCGCTTAATAGTATGTCTGTAGGCGGACGTATGCAGCCAAAGTCTATGGGTTCAATGGTATTGCCGTCGATGGCAATAATTCCATAGCCAGTCACGCGAGTGCCAGGGTCAATTCCAATCACAATTTTTTTACTATTATGAGAATTCAAAGAGCGACTTTGGTTGAGGTTTTTGGCTTGTACCTAGAGAAAAGAAATCTGTCTGAGAGGGCTCTTGTATGGCCACTTTTACCTCTTCAGCAAGTGGCTGACTAGATGTAATAATTTCGCTAGAGCGCTTGAGGAGCTGCTCAAGGGCATGAAATTGGCTTTCTACATGGCGCAGGCTACTGATAGTTTGCTCTTTTTGCTGTACGTTTTCGTAGAGGCTTTTTACTTCCTGTTCCTTTTGGCGAAGGCTCTCTTTATAAGAAGAAATCTTAGCATCAAGTTCTTGGCGTAGCGCAGCTTCACTTCTCTTTGTGGCTTCTACACTCTCTTCAAGAGCTGTTATTTTGTGAGTGCTTTGAGTGAGTGAGCTTTGAAGCTCTGATGTTCTATCCATAAGGTCTTCAAGCTGTTTAGAGAGGAGCGCACACTCTTTTACACGCCTTGCAAGGTGCTGCTCGAGGAGGCGTAGATGATTTTCTTGTTCGTCAGCGCGCTTTTGGGTAAAAAGATGCTCTTGTGATAAGAGACGAAGCTTATTTTGCTCCTCTTGAAGCATATGGCTTTGCTCCTGGAGGCAAGCTTGGGAGACAGCAAGCTCTTGAGACTGGCTTGTTTTTATGGCCTCTATGGCGAATGAAAGTTCACTATTTTTGCTTTCTAGCTCTCTATTGAGGGAGTGTTGTTCTACAAGCTCATTTTGGAGAATTTCAAGGCGCTCTTCGAGCTCTTTATTTTTTGCTTCTTGTTTTTGAGATGAGCGTTGTTCTTCGCAAAAAGCTTGGTGGAGGCTTGCAAGCTCTTCGCTTTGTGATTCAAGAGTGTGGGCTACTTCCTTTAACTGGTCTTGAAGAGCTAAAGTAGCTTCATCACCTTTAGCACATTTTAGGGTCATGCTCTGCAGCTTTGCAGTAAGCGACGCCTTTTCACAAGAAAGGCTTGTTACTTTATCCTCGAGCTCTTTTTTGTCGGTAATGAGGCGAAGTAGCCGCTCTTTTGTTTCGCGAATATCTTGGTTTGAGGCTGCAATTTCTTCATGCAGCGTTGCAGCATCAAGCTGCACGATTTCTTGAGATTTTGTAAGGCTGGCAACGAGCGCTTTATACTGTTCAATTTCTAACTCTTTTTCAGAGAGCGCCTGCTTTTGCTTTTCTATAGCATCTGAAAGTTCCTTGCTAAGTTCTAGCTGCTTTACAAGGGCTTTTTCTGTCTGAGCATTTTTTGTTTCGAGTTCTTTGAGGCTTTTTTTAAGCTGCTTTTCGGCTTTTGCGTTTTTGGGTTCTTGTAAAAGTGGCTCAGGTACAATTTCGGGTAGTGCTTCGGCAACAGGGGCAACAATTTCTGGGATAGTAGTAGCTTCTACTGCTGGAAGCGGAAGGAGAACCTCTTCTATAGCAACTGGTTCTTCAGCTACTTCTACTGTTTCTACTACTACTGGCGCTATTTCTTCAGCAGGCTTTGGGACAAAGGTGCCCTTACCCTTTTGGTCGATAGCTTTTTGAAGCAGCTCTTTTAGACTTTGTGTACTTAACTGCGTTTGCATATGGGGTATCCTGAATTTACTATCCTGTATTCTAGAGAGATGCGCATTTTTTTACAGTAACTCAAATTGCAAAAATCCCCTGTTCATGCGAAAATTGCTCCTTCTTAATTAGAGTTTGGTTATGCAAAAACGAATTTTTATAACGGGCGCTGCGGGCTTTATTGGGTTTCACTTTGCAAAGGCATGCCTTGAGGCGGGCTTTCATGTGACGGCAATAGATAGCTTTAGCTCTTACTATTCTGTAGACCTTAAGTTGATGAGAGCTAAAATTTTAGAAAAGATGGGGCTGCAGGTACAAAAGGTTGATATCTGCGATCGTAAAGAGGTGCAAAGGATTGTTTCAGATAACGGCTGCACCCATATTGTACATCTTGCAGCTCAAGCTGGAGTTCGCTATTCCTTCACCCATCCAGAAGTATATCTAAAAACGAATGTCGATGGCTTTTTACAGATACTTGAAGTCTGCCGTGCGGTTCCGAATATTAAACTTATTTATGCATCAAGTTCGTCGGTTTATGGCGATAATGAAAAGATTCCTTTTTCAGAAAGCGATAGGACTGACCATCAGACAAATGTCTATGGCGCTACAAAAAAAATGGATGAGCTTTTAGCCTATAGCTACCATCACCTTTATGGCATACCGAGTATAGGCCTTCGCTTTTTTACCGTATATGGGCCCTACGGAAGGCCCGACATGGCGTATTATTCTTTTACAAAAGCGATAACAGAGGGCAGGGAAATTGAGGTGTATAATGAAGGTAACTGCAGGCGCGACTTTACCTACATAGACGATGTAGTAGCAGCGATGAAGGCCTGCCTTACCTGCAATGACCCTTATGCAATATT
>JAYRNE010000054.1:0-6222 GCA_041912355.1 Chlamydiales bacterium | reverse complement strand
GAGCGTCTGTTGTAAGCTTGTTGTGCTTTTTCAATTTGTCGATGTCCACATTAAAGCGCTTAGAGATATGCCAAAGCGTATCGCCTGATTGGACGATATAGACAATTTCTGCTTTTTGGGGTTTTATAGCTGGCTTTGTTGCGGGCTTAAGAGCTGGCTTTGTTACCTGTTTTGTAACTGGTTTTGTAGCCGGCTTAGCAAGTGGCTTAAGAGGAGCTTTTGAAGCCGTTTTTGGCTCAAGCTTTGCTTGAGCTTTTATTTCAGGTTTGGTTTCAGATTTGGTTTCAGGTTTGGGTTTTGGCGGAAGACGGCCATAGCTTTCTAAAATAGAATCGCGGCTTTGGGATTGAGGATCTAGCTGCTTCGTTTCACATAACATACCTATAGCCCTTTTCCAGATCACACTTGAACGTGGAGCTTCTAGCAATGCTAAGGCATACTCTTTTGCCATTTCAGGGTTTTTAGAAAGCTCATTCAGTACTAAAAGGGCAGGCTTGTCAGCTAGGCTGTGGACACAAAAGCGAGGATCAACCTGATAGAGAATAGTAGCAGAATGGGGAAGAGCCCTTAGCAAAAATCCGCGCCGAACTTCTGGTGAAAAGTCCTGCGATTTTGCCATATCGGTATGAAGCTTTTTCATAAGTTCATACTCTACACGAGTAGCCAAATCAAAAATGGCATCGCGAGAAATTGGAGTACCCCTTGTTAAGAGAAGCTCTAAAACTCGATATTCATCAGTAAGGAGTATGACGTCTTTAAGTTCGGGATTTTCCTGTTTTCGATACTGTGCTAAAAGTCCCTCTGTAGTACAGGGCCATTTTTCTCTTTTCGCAAACTCACGCACTTGGGCAAGCTCATCTTGAGAAAGATCTGGATAAAGCTCAATTTCGCTCCTCACCTCATCTTGCGGCATATAGGTAAAAAGCCGTTTTACAGCTACATCAGCACCTAACGCACGCTTAAGATCAAAGTAATGGCGCTTTACGAGCATACTTAGGGCAAGATCCTGCCTTTTGTAGCCACCGGCTACTAATGTAGTATCGTCAAGGACGAGAAGGAGCCCATCAAAGTCTAGGAGCTCTAGCTCTCTAAAGTTTTGTGTAAGGGTCGAAAGCTCTTTACCTTCTTGTCGATAGAGCTTTAATTTTTGGGGGCGAAAGGAACTTGTAGCTAAATAGGAAAAACCCGTTTCTTGCCACTCATAGATGCCAAATGCAAGAATGCTGATATTTAAAAAGGCACTTAAACCAAGTGCCAGAGCCAATCGCTTACAGCGCTTTCTATAAAATAGTTCTTCAGATTTTAAATCAGACATGACTTAAGCAGGGTTTCAGTTTCTTGTATAAGCTGCTTAGGAAGCTTCTCCCCAAACTCCTCGAAGTAGGCACTAAGCTCTTTTGCTTCCTTATGCCATCTCTCACCATCAACTTTTAAAAGTGCTTCAAGTGCCCCTGGCGCTAAGGTAAGTCCCGAAATATCAAGAGAGCCTTCAGCAGGTAAATAGCCAATAGGGGTTTTTACTTTTTTCGCCTTTTCGTCCATTACTTCAAACATCCACTTAAGTACACGGATGTTTTCGCCAAAGCCCGGCCATAAGAAGTTACCTTTATCATCCTTCTGGAACCAGTTTACATAAAAGATAGAGGGCATTTTGCGCTCCGGCTTTTCAAGCGACAGCCAATAGGCAAAATAGTCTCCCATATTATAGCCACAGAAGGGTGACATAGCGAAAGGATCGTGGCGAAGCTTGCCAAGAGTCCCTTTTTGCGCTGCTGTCATTTCAGAAAGCATAGAAGCCCCCATAAAAACCCCCTGCGACCAGCTAAGGGCCTCGCGCACTAAAGGTACAGTATGAGTTCTTCTTCCACCAAAGATAATACCAGAAATAGGCACACCTTGAGGGCTATTCCAAGCAGAGTCGATAGAAGGACATTGTGATAAAGAGACGGTAAAGCGAGAGTTCGGATGCGCAGCCTTTGTAGAAGATCCTGGCGACCACTCTTCCCCTGTCCAGCTTATAAGGTGTTCTGGAGTGGAGTCAGTCATCCCTTCCCACCACACATCGCCATCATCAGTAAGCGCAACGTTTGTAAAGATGGTATTCTTTTTCAGCATCAGTATGGCGTTTGGATTAGACTTCATGGAGGTTCCTGGCGCCACACCAAAAAAGCCCGCTTCCGGATTTATCGCCCAAAGCTGGCCATCATCACCCCAGTACATCCAAGCAATATCATCACCCACGCACTCCACCTTCCACCCTTTAAGAGCAGGCTGCATCATGGCAAGGTTTGTCTTACCACATGCACTTGGAAAGGATGCAGCAAAGTAGCGCTTTTGGCCTTCTGGATTTGTAATTCCCACAATAAGCATATGCTCAGCAAGCCAGCCTTCCCGTCTTGCCATTTTAGAGGCAATGCGAAGAGCAAAGCTCTTTTTATTAAGAAGAGCATTGCCGCCATAGCCAGAACCAAATGACCAGACTTCGTTAGTTTCTGGAAAATGAGAAATGTAGAGGTTATCAGTATTACAAGGCCAAGAAGTATCAACATCACCAGGCAACTTTGGCACACCAACAGAATGAAGGCATTTTACAAATGTGTGAGGGTCAAGTTTTGCAAGTGCCTCTTGGCCCATACGCGTCATTATGCGCATGCTAGCAACAACATAAGCTGAATCTGTTATCTGCACCCCTACTCTAGCGTGGGGAGATCCTAATGGCCCCATGCAAAATGGTACAACGTACATTGTACGCCCACGCATACAGCCCTTAAATAGACCTGTAAGTGTCTTTTTCATCTCTTGCGGATCTTGCCAGTTATTTGTAGGGCCAGCATCTTCTTGCTTTTCTGAGCATATGAAGGTGCGATCTTCAACGCGGGCAACATCATCTGGAGAAGAGCGCGCTAAAAAACTATGAGGTCGTTTTTCAGGATTTAGCTGGACAAAGGTTTTTGTACGAAGAAGCTCTTGTTCTATAGCGGAAGCTTCCTCAGAAGACCCCGTTACAAGATGGACGCTATCTGGGTTGCATAGATTTTGTACTTCGCATACCCAGTCATTAAGAGCTGGAAAACTCTTAAGCTGCATTAATTTACAAGCCCCTTGCGCTTTTTAAATTTATCAAGATAGTCAAGAGCCTTACCAGTACCTAGGCATACGGCTAAAAGTGGATTTGGCGCTACGATAACTGGAAGGCCAGTTTCTTTATTCAAAGCCTTATCTAGGCCGCGGATAAGCGCTCCTCCGCCAGCTACAACCATGCCACGCTCAACGAGGTCTGCAGCAAGTTCTGGAGGGCATTTTTCGAGTGTAAGTTTGACGTTATCGATAATTTGCTGAATTGGCTCAGCAAGACATTCGCGAATTTCTACTGAATTGATGCGACGCGTTACGGGAAGGCCGGAGACCTGATCGCGTCCCTTTACTTCCATTTCAAGTTCATGCTCGCCAAGACCAAAGGCAGAACCTATTGCAATCTTAATTTCTTCAGCGGTTCTCGGACCAATCATCAGGTTATAGGTACGGCGCATGTAATTGATGATGCATTCGTCAAATTCATCACCTGCAATTCTGACAGATCGCGATTCTACTATGCCGCCTAAAGAGATGATGGCAATTTCAGTAGTACCACCACCGATGTCGATAATCATACTTGCAGAGGGCTCATGAACGGGCAAGTCAACCCCAATAGCAGCTGCCATTGGCTCTTCAATAAGCAGCACCTCTTGGGCGCCAGCATGCAATGCTGAGTCCTCTACAGCGCGTTTTTCAACGCCTGTAATACCTGACGGCACGGCTATTAGTATGCGAGGGCGAAAAAGACTTCTAGCTGGGCTTACGCGACGAATTAGTGCTTTAAGCATGCCTTCAGCAATTTCAAAGTCAGCAATAACGCCATCTTTCATAGGACGCACAGCATGAATTTTGCGTGGGGTTTTACCAAGCATAGCCTTAGCCTTGTGGCCAACGGCAAGTACTTCGTTGGTAAGAGAGTCAACAGCCACAACAGAGGGTTCGGCTAGTACTATACCCCTTCCTCGCACAAACACAAGC
Organism: Chlamydiales bacterium; assembly: GCA_041912355.1. GTDB lineage: Bacteria > Chlamydiota > Chlamydiia > Chlamydiales > FEN-1388 > SZAS-7. Next base: position 2,169 of record JAYRNE010000054.1, on the reverse strand, counting down.
GTGTTTGCTGTACCAAGGTCGATACCAATATCACTTGAAAATACCCCGCGAAAGCGGGCTAAGCGCTTATTTGACGCGCGAAACATCTGCTGAAAAGCCTGCTGGAGACTCATGAAGATTACCCCCTAGATTGTGCACAGGATGTTACCACAATGAGGCATTTATTGCCCTTGAAAGTTAATAGAGTCACATGCAAAGTGCCCCCTTTGACAGTTGTGCCTTTTCTCGCGATTTTCCCATTTTTGAAAAACTTCACGCCCCGCCTCTTTAGAAGGAGCTTGCAATCTAAATTTGAGGCGCGTTGGCTTATCAGGATAAATACAAAATTTAGGTATTGTGCCAGTAACGCGAATGTTAGTTGGCTCTTCACCCTCTTTCATTATAGGCACTTCAAGAGAAAGTGCAACAGGGACATCATTTACAGAAAGTCCAAAATCATCATAAAAAATAGGGGCCATATGCATCCGCAAGGTAAATGAATAGTCAAACCCCGCCTGAAGCCAGAAGTCAGCTGTAGCTTCATTATTGGAATCTGCCCATCGCCTAGATCCCTGCCTGTTATATTCACCATCATATCGCGATGCCCAGCCATAGCCGCGTATCGGCATGTCGAAGCCAAAGCTCAGATTTTTCTTAGCCTCTTGAGAATAGTAGAACGGGTTTATGCTAAAGGAGTCTTTTTGCTTTTCATAAACCTCTAGTGCATATTCATATAAAATACAATCTGCCCAATTTCATTCACGAATGCCATCTAAGACCTCTTGAGAAAATGTTTCATCATCAGTTGACACGTTAAATGCTGGGATTTTCTCGGGGATCGGCCACCCTAATCCCGAAAATAAGAGGGCTATAGACTCCTGCATATTTTCAGTAATGCCTACAAAGTAAAAACGATTAAGGGCATTTTTTGCTGCCTCAAGATGCATTTCACTTGTAATGTGATCATCTTTAGGATTTAAGCCAGATAAAAATTTACACATCTCATTCTTCGCGGTATAAAGAGGATCTCCAAACGGAAGTTGATGCGAATGACAAATACGGGAACTCCCCCCGTGCTTTGTCATGATATAGCGATGCTCGCTGATTACCCTGGAGACCGGCTCTCGCAAAAAAGTTACTAACTTAATCGAATCGAGAGCAAAGGTCTCCTGAAGTTCATATAGTGGCGCGTGTTTAAAGTAAAACGAATTTTTTATCTGCTCTGTTTCATTACCTATTAAGGTAGAAACAGTTATTCCACCTGTTTTAGGAATATGCATAAAGATCAGATCTGGATCTTTTGCAAAAAGCTGCACAACAAAAAGAAATTGCCATACTAAAACAGGAAGCAGCCTCTTCATATCTTTAAAAGCTCCAGTACTTCTTCCCAAGTAAGCTTTGAGATAACCTCTTCATCAGTTTGAACGATTTCTTTTAGAAGCTCTTTTTTACGGTTTTGAAGTTCTAGAATCTTTTCTTCAATTGTACCCATGGTGATGAGCTTATAAGAAGAGACTGCCTGCTTTTGGCCCATACGCCATACGCGGTCTGTCGCTTGGTTTTCAACAGCTGGGTTCCACCACATGTCGTAGTGAATTACCGTATCAGCACCTACAAGGTTTAGACCACTTCCACCTGCTTTTAGCGATACTAAGAAGAGAGGTACATTCTCATCTTCGTTAAACTGCTTAACGATAGAGAGACGGTTTTTGCTTGAGCCATCAAGATAGGCAAACTTTACACCCATCTTCTTTAGGTCATCGCGTAAAATGCCAAGCATGCGAGTGTACTGGCTAAAGATTACTGTTTTGTGGTTAGACTCTATAAGGCCGCCAACGAGGTCAAGGAGCATCTCATACTTTGATGAGTCGCCCGCTTCCACGGTATCTTTAGCAAAGATCGCTGGGTGGCAGCAGATCTGCTTAAGACGTGTAAGTGTAGCAAGAACGTGGATGCGAACTTTGTCAAAGCCCTCTTTTTCAACAAGTTTCTTAAGCTGCTCTGTTGCCTGCTTCGCATAGGAAGAATAAAGATCCTGCTGGCTTGGGCTTAAGTGGCAGTGGTAGACAATATGAGATATTGGAGGAAGATCCTGCAGAACATCCTGCTTCATGCGGCGCAGCACAAATGGGGATATCTTTCTGCGAAGCACTTCCAGCTGACCCTGCTGCCCACCTGGCGGCTTTATGT
>JAYRNE010000053.1:0-14390 GCA_041912355.1 Chlamydiales bacterium | reverse complement strand
TTTCAAAGACTTTGTCACAGGGAAGTTCGCCGTCTATGATTTTTTTGAAGATGGTTTTCATGAGAGACTCCTGGCATGCATGACTTTATCTAGAGCAAGTAGGGCATCTTCTTTTGTCTTCCAGACAGAGATAAAGCGCCCCTTATGGCAAAAGAGGGCTCCAGGAATTCCAGAGGCCTTTTGCAGCGCTTCATCAAGTAGTCCTGCCCACTCTTCTGGAAGGGGCTGACGTACTTTCATCTTGTCATCAGTGGTTGGGGGTATGCCTCTAAGCTTCCAGCATTTTCCTGAGGGCATAATGACAAAGCGAGCAGGGTGGCGTTCGCCATCAAGATCAAAGAATGCATCCATCCAGGGAATAGACTTTTCAAAGATAAGGCAGTCGCGATAGTCTGCCATAGCCTGTTCCACTACTTCGCGGCAGGACTGGTTATACTGGTAGCGCTCCCATAGTCTTGTGATATGGCCAAGCGCAAAGGTTACAGCCTCTAAGAAGGCAGCATCTTGCATCTCTGGCGAGGCATCATACTGTATGGGGGTAAAGTTAGAGATTACCTGTGAAAAGGTGCAAAAGCCGGGGATTTGAGGGTCCTTGCCATTGTCGTGGGCATCAACGCCGCGGATAAGGGAGTTATTAAAAAAGTCAAATTCCTTTTGCTTGATGGCGCCGGTTTGCTTGAGGTAGTCTAAAATCATGCCTGCAGAGCTTAAGGGACCTTTATAGTCTGCCTGGTGGTGGTCAAACCGCTTCATAGAGAGATCATAAAGTCCTCCAACATCACAGACATACTCACACTGGCGAAGATCATCAGCATTACGTGTGCGTTTAATTTTATCGTGGTCTATGAGTTTAAAGAACTCTAGTAGCGCGCAAGCGCATACTTCATCAGCATGGAAGGTTCCGTCGTGAGTTCCTACAGAACGAGGTATTTTTTGTGCCATTAGAGTAGTCCCTGGGTGAATCTTCCAATTATCGTAATTAGCGATTTTAAAGCAAAGCTTAAAAGGGATAAAAGTCCTTATGCCCCTTCTCTTTAAATACAAGTTATTGTAAAAAGAAAATTTGGAGGCAAAATATGGATATAGGACAGCTAGACCTCGTAACGCCTGACGGGAAAGTAACGCATATAGAGCAGGTCGATGAATCTACACGTATCGCCACGGTAGTGATTGAGAATATTTACCCCACCTTTGTGGGCTATGAAATTGAGCCGCAGCTTGTCTTTTTTAATATAAAGAGTACGCTTGCGCAGATTGGGGTTAATGGTATTGGCGAAAAATATGAGCTTGATCAGAAGGCAAGACGTGCAACTGTTATAGTGCGCCTCAAAGCTTTTGGGCCAATTGCCCGAGAAATATTAGCCCTTATCACTGTAGGTGCATACATAGGAAAGCTCTTTGCTGCAGATACAAGAAGGCGCGTTCGCGATGCAGACTACCTAACGCGTATGTTTGGCCGGTCAGATAGACTTGGAAGGCCTCTATTATCTCTAGGCGGCATGCAGGGAAGTGACACCATGATTCTCGATAAGGTAGATGGGCGATGCATTGCCTATCTTGCCCTAAAAAATGGCCGTATCTCCTATGAGGGCTCTATCTTTGGCTTTTTGCCTACCATGGCAAAGGCGCTTCATCACAAGGCTTTAGGTTTAAGGAACGTGCTGCACCTGCACCAGGACTGGCTAGAAGGGGCACCCCGCAATGTAGATGAAGATGAAATACTCCTCGTGCGCACAAGCCCCCTACATATCAGAACCGTTTTTGCACGCGTTGTTGATGGGCTTTTATCTCCTGGCTACACCCACACAACAGCCTCCATATTACAGCCTGATACAGCAGATTCTGGCGATGTCTATGAGCTTTATGGCTCATCAAAGCGCGAAATTACGGATATTCCTTTAGAGTTTTATACGCTAGAGCCCTATCGCGAGCACGTCTTTTTCTCTGACCGCGACCAGCTTCAGGTATGCCTTGAAGATAATAAGTCTCTCTTTACGGCCTTTAATACAGCGCCTCAGCCCGTTGAAGAGCGAGCAGCAGTATTTGTGGTAAAGGGCCACCAGATGGAAGAACTTAAGTCTCAAGACTGGGTAAAAAGGACCCCCGTATACCATGAGCTTCCTGGCATTGCCCATGGTGCAAGACAGGCCCTTCTTATTTCGCGTTTTATTGAGCAGCAGCCAACATACCCCTACCTAAAAGCCATTCAAGATGGAGAGATTACTAGCCAAGGCGTCTTACTTACACGTTACTTTCCATCACCTATTTTAAAGCGTATGCTCCTTTCTGAGCAGGTTGCAACTTGTCTTAAGGGTATCTACTTTCAGTATCCATCAGCAAGTCACGGCCAGTTTTTTTCTTATGAAGATAGGGCTATGATGAATGACCTTTATAAGTTTGCAGTTCCTGTCTTTTGGGTAGATGAGGTAACAGGAAAGATTTTACAGTATGTGCAAAAGCCAAAGCGCGAAACGGGTATGTTTGTGCCACTTAACCAAACGGACAACTTTATAAAGGGAACAACTTTTGGCGTTTATGGCTCAAATCTTCTCACGGTGCACTTTGAAGATCTGCTTACAGAGCTATTAAAAGGTGTTATGGAGCTTCGTGGCTCTTGCTCGCACCCCTTGCTTCGCCCGGACACTCCTTTAGTACTTATTACGGGAGGCGGCCCAGGAGCTATGGAAACAGGAAACCGGATTGCTAAAGAGCTTAAAATTTTGTCTGGCGCACGCATTACTGACTTTCGCGCCACAACAGAAAGTGTTGTAAATGAGCAGCGCCAAAACCCCTATATCGAAGCCAAGATGACCTACCGTCACCACGAGCTTGTAGAAAGGCAGGCTGAGTTTAACTTAGACTTTCCCATATTTGTGATGGGCGGCATAGGAACTGACTTTGAATATAGCCTCGAAGAGGTAAGGCGAAAAGTCGGTAGCATAAACCCTACGCCTGTATTGCTAGTAGGCGAGATCGACTACTGGAAAGACAAAATCACTTCTCGCTTTCAAGTAAACTTAAATAGCGGCACCATCAAAGGCTCTGAGTGGCTTTCAAGCTGCTTCTTCTGTGTGCAAAATGCTCAGCAGGCTCTAGAGGTGTACCGCAAATACTTTACCGGCGAGCTTGTGATTTCTCCGCATAGTGGGGTGCAGCCCTTAGGGTTTGTCACCTAAAAAAAGTACGGGGGATCTTTTGGTTCCTCGTACTTTTTGCCCTTTAAGTTTTTGGCTGTATAGGATATCGTCAGTTATATGCCATTTGTAACTATAGAACTTCCTGAAAAGCTAAACTTTGCGTTGCATCCTTTTGCCAAAGAGGTGCACGCCTATCTCTCAGAGTTTTTGGATATTCCCATTGAAAAGCTAAAGACAAAGCTTGTGCGCCTTCCCGAAGTTTTTGTGGGTAGTAATGCGGACCCTGAAGATACCTATGCCCATATCAAGGTGGAGCTCATGCAAGGGCGCGATAAGGTAAAGCTTGTTGCAGCAGTTAATCAGCTTCTTTTCTTTCTAAAAGATGCTCTAGAAAAACAAAACCCATCTCTTCAATGCCGCGTCACGGCAGAATTTCGCGAAATGGACCCTGAGCTACTCGTTGCTACCCTAATAGGCATGTAACGTGAGTTTGGATATTTACCTCCCGAAGGGTCCTGGAGTGCGGTGCAGTATGCACCCCTTTTAATTTGGCCGAAGTCCCTTGCCTTATATACACTAAAGCAACGGACTTCGGCAAAATTCAGAGCGGTGCATGACTGCCCCGCACTCCAGAGCCTTCGGCAAATATTAACCTGCAGATGCATGTAGAGGCTTTTTTAGAACGAGCGCTAGGAGGGTGAGCGAGCAGGCTACTCCCAGGCAGGAGACTGTAAGGAAGAATTGGGGCCAGCTGAGGAGGGAGGCTAAAAAGCCGCCGGAGCAGGCTAGGAGGTTTGTGGTGATGGATGAGAGCGACCATAAAAAGGCGTACTGCACGGTTGCGTAGTACTTGTCGCAAGATTTCCATAAAAGCGATATAAAGGCCGTTATTACCATGCCACCAGTAAAGTTGCTTAGCCCTGAGGTTAGGTATAAAAGGGGGTAGGATTTTCCTACAAGGCTGTGAAGCAGGCAGCCAAATTCTGATAGGGTGTGTATAAGTCCTAAAACGGCTACAGCGATAAAGGGGTTTTTGTCTCGCAATAGACGGCCGGCTAAAAAGGCGCCTACTACAGTAGCTACAAAGCCAAAGGTCTTTGCAGCAAGGGCAAGGTCTGCCTTATTAAAGCCAATTTCTAGATAAAAGGGGCCTTCCATAGGTTTTGCCATATGGTCACTTACTTTGAAGAGGATAATAACGGCAAGTAGTATCTGCCATGAGGCGCCTTTTACAAAGCTTTTAAAGGGCATAATCAGAATTTCTTGTAGACATCCTGCAATAAGGGAAGGGTGCTTTGCAAGTGCTTCACGCTTTACCTTCACGGTTTCTTGTGAGTTATAAGGCTCATCTACCATAAAGACAATAGACGCCCCAACCATGCTTATAAGCGCACTTACCTGAAATGAGACGCTCCATGATTCTATGTGGGCAATGTAGAGTACTCCTGCCCCTGCATATAAAAGCCCTGTGCGATAGCCTGTGATAAGGCAGCTAGAGCCTGTGCTGTAGGAGCTTTTAGGGATGCTTTCAAGCTCATAAGAGATGCCAACCATGTAGAGGCAGCCTGCAAAAAGTGAGAGTGTAAGCAAGCTCGCTGAAAAGAGCCATGGATGTATTTTCGCATCAAAAGTACCCATGGCAAAAAATGAAAGCGCCATTCCCATAAGTGCAAGGATAAGCCAGCCTTTTCTTGGGCTATTTATAAAGCCGGGGAGTTTGATGGTATCAACAACAGGGGACCATAAAATCTTGCAGCTAAAAGGAAGGCTTAAAAGACAAAAGAGGCCGATAAGGTCTTTTTCAAAGCCGCATTCAGAAAGGTAGATCGCAAGGTTTGCACTGTTATGAAAGAGGGCATTTTGAAACCCTATCAAAAAGAGTACAGAAAAGATTGGAATCAATTTTTTACCGCTGAATAGAGAACCCCTGTTTCAAGATTTGGCTCCTTTGCCACGTGGACAAGAATGTCATTCCACAACTCTTTAGGAATCTCAGCACCGACATGCTGGATAACGCTAGAGCCTAGGTAGTTGCCGATGTAGGCGCATCTTTCAAGGTTATAGCCTTGTAAAAGTCCATATAAGAAGCCGCTAGCAAAAAGGTCTCCTGCGCCAGTAGTATCAACAACAGGTACGTTGCGTACAGGTGTTTTAAATATTTTTTCCTTGGTGCCAACAAGACAGCCTCTATTGCCCATAAGTATAACAGAAATAGGTACATACTGGCTTATGGCAATCGCTGCTTTTTCGGGAGGGAGGTTAAATAGTGCTTGTACTTCATCTTCATTAAGAAAGAGAATGTCGATATAGTCCTTCATAAGTCGAAGTATAAGCTCTTTATGTTCCTGGCATAGTTGGTAGCAGCCGGGATCAAAGCTGATCATCGCTTTATGCTCTTTTGCAAGCTTCATCGTCTCTTCTACTAGCGATCTATTGCGAAGTGAGTAGCCGTCAAGGTGGACAAGCTTTGCCTTTTTAAAGCACTCTGGCTCTAGGTCTGCACAGCAAAAGGCGGCTCCTGCCCCTGGGCTAGAGCAGAATGTTCGATTTTTATCTGGCGTAATTAGGCAAACAAGGCGCCCAGAGGGAAGTAAGTCGTCATCTACTTTAATTACAGATACGTTATTGTCATTTAGGCTCTTTACGTAGTTTATGCCAAATTCATCAGTACCATCGCGTAGGTGATAGGCGGCCTTTAAGCCTAATTTTGCAAGACCTTTTAGTGTGTTGGGACAGCTTCCTCCTGGTTTTATCACGGGGGAAGTTTTGGCATCTTTTAAGATTTCATCGATTTTATGGGAGGGAACAACGCGTGATCCACCTTTTTGCCCGCCATGCTTTATTAAAAATTCATCACTTACGTGAATAATAAGATCAGTCATTGCAGTACCAACGCCAAGTACATCATACTCTGCATTTTCTTTTGGTATGCTTTTTAGCGGTGCTGTTTTGGGGATAAGTCTAGGCTCTACTGCACCAAGTGGCAAAAAAAGCGCCAGCATTACATAAAGGTATTTTTTCATATTATCACGTTTGTTTTTTTGCTTGAGTACTTTATTACAGCACTGACTATTTGACAAGGGACAAAAGGACGAAGGACCAAAACGACAAAAGGACCAAAGGGACCTAAAGGACCAAAAGGACAAAGGACCTAAAGGACAGTAATAACGGTTATTGTTGTCCTTTAGGTCCTTCGTCCCTTTTGGTTGCCCAAAAGTCCTCATTACTTTAAAATCATCTGTATGATTAAGAGAGTGTTATCTAGCTATTTATTTTGGGTAGCTGTTGTTATAGCTGTATTTGGTATAAACGTTGTTACTTTATTGCTGCTGCTAGTCGCGTTTTTGCTGAATCGCAGGCGATTTATTTATGAGGCGACGCTACCTGTAGGCACTATCTTACATAAGATTGATCCAGTAAAATACCCCACTTTTAATAAAATCACTGATTCGCTCTATTTAGGGCGCATACCGCTTAAGAATCGCGATGATCATACAAGGCTTAAAGAGCTTGGCATTACTTCTGTATTAAGTGTGGTAGAAAAGTTTGAAAACCATTCGGTGAGCCTTTTTAGCGACCCCGTAACCCCCGATGACTGGAAAGGGCTAAACGTTAGCCATCTCCAAATTGAGTCGCGCGATTTTAGCCCATTAAGTACGAGCTCAATAGCAAGGGGCGTGCAGTTTATTGCAGATGAAATAGGCGCAGGCAAAAAAGTCTATGTACACTGTAAAGCTGGGCGCACGAGATCGTGCGCGATTATTGTTGCCTACCTTATGAAGTACTTTCCTGAAAAATTTGCTTCGGTTGAAGAGGCAATTGCCTACGTGCGTGCATTACGGCCTATCATCACCTTAAGTGAAGATAAGGTCGAACGCATTAAACAGTATCTTGCACCTATGGAGCCTCTTTAACTAGCCTTTTAGGGGTTAAAAACCCAAGCGGGGTTGTTTAAGAGTGGAGCGTAAAGATCTTCACTCATCGGAATGCGAAGCTCTTCTATTTCTTCACAAGTTGGCGGATGCTCTTGAAAAACTATTTTTGGGGCATTTGTAATGAGGGCAAATGGAGTTTGCTCGTTGCCTTCGCCCATGCAGTAAACGGCAGTGACCGATAAAGCATCAAGGATGTTTACCACAGAGACTTTTAGGGGTACATTAAAGCAGTCGGGTTTGCCGATATAGCTATAAAGTGCTTTGAAGCCGCAAAAGCCAAGGCCTATGCCAGTAAGGCCGCGGCGCATGGGTGTAGTGTGGCTGTCTGTCACGATAACACCAAAGTGCTTTATGCCGTCACGTAGGCGAATATGGTTCCAGATAAGGGTCGCTGATTTTTGGATATCTTCAGGATAGAGAATATAAAAGCCATCGCCATTAGATTCGTCAATGCCACTAGAGGGAATAAGGATGTTATTTTTAATAGTAATCTCTATTCCGTGAGGCGCCGGCGGTTTTGAGTCCAAGTAGGCATCAGCTGATGAGCGAATAAGCTCTTTTTTGCAGATATCTGCACCTTTTGCTACCACACGCCCTTCAGTAAGGCTAATAATTTTCGATGTAACAGCAAGGATAGACTCTTCTTCGAGCTTTGGTATATAGGTGTCAAGTAGCTCTATGAGTGAGTCGTTTGGCTTTATCGCGTGTGTTTTAAGGGGTGTTGTCTTCATGTGAACCAGTTTATAGCATTGTGAATTAGTGGGAAAGAAGAGATGAGGTCTAGAAATGACATTAATCAATAAGCTGCCCGTGCCCGGCAGTTTATTGTATGTTCTGTTTATTGACCGATGCTCTTTTGGGTCTTTTATATATACAAAAAAAATGACTTTGTTTATGGGTAGGGAATGAAGAAATCACTATTTGCTTTTATCGCCCTTATTGCGCTACTCCTTACAGCTTGTGAGTCCACATTTGTTATTGTTCATGGCTTGACAGAACAAGATGCTAATGAGATTGCCGTTCTCTTAGAAAAAGAGAGCATTCCTGCCTTTAAGCTTGCTGAAAAAGCGGCACGTGGGCCTGGTGGCACAAGTCAGGTTATGTGGGATATAGCGGTGCATAATGAAGATAAAGTGGCGGCTATGGCCATATTAAGTGCCTATGGCCTTCCCCGAAAATATAGCCCAGATCTTCTTCAGCTTTTTGCTGAATCAGGCCTTGTGCCTTCTGATATGTCTGAAAAGGTGCGCTATCAAGCAGGGCTTGCCGCATCAATTGCTGATACAATCCGTAAAATAGACGGCATTGTTGATGCCGATGCAATTATCTCTTTTCCTGAAGAAAATCCGTTAAATCCAACAGAGACAAAAAAGCCAATAACTGCAACCGTTTTTGTTAAACACACGGGTATCCTCGACGATCCAAATAGCCACATCGTCTCCAAAATAAAGCAGCTAGTATCTAGTGCTGTGACAGGGTTATCCTATGGCAACGTTACTGTTGTGGCCGATCGCTCTATGCTTTCGCTGCCACTTCCACAGTATGCTTCGCAGGCTTCTAGAGAAAATGTAGAGGTGTGGGGACTTGTGATTGCTGAGTCTTCACTAAAGCGATTTCAGGTGATCTTTTTATGTCTCTTCTTGGTTATTTTGCTATTAGCCTTGGGAGTTGTGTGGGTGTACTGGAAGTTGCATCCTATCCTCAGAAATTCAGGGGGGAGTCTGCAGCTATTGAGTTTAGCCCCAATTCATGATGAGTATGAAGTAAGGGCTCCAGAGCCTCCTCAGGAAATTTTAGAAGAAAAGCCTTTAGAAGAGCCTCAGCCACCAAAGGAGCAAGAAAATGTTGAACAGTAAGTGCTGCCTATTGGGGCTATTGCTGCTCCTCTTAACTGCTTGTGAGTCCTCAAAGACTATTGTTAATGGTCTTGATGAGCGCGATGCAAATGAGATTATTGTTCTTTTAGCAGATAAGCATATTTCTGCATCTAAGGTTGAAGAAAAGGGTGGCGGACCAGGGGGTGCTCAAGGGCCTAGTCTTTGGGATATTGTTGTAAGCGCTAACGATTCTGTTCGCGCCATGTCAATTTTAAGTGAAAATGGGCTTCCGCGTATCAAAAGTCCAAACCTCTTAGAGCTTTTTTCTGCACAGGGGCTTGTTCCCTCAGATATGTCAGAGCAGATACGCTATAGGGTAGGTCTTGCTGATGAAATTTCTAATATGATTCGTAAGATGGACGGCATTGTAGATGCAAATGTTGTCTTATCTTTTCCAAAAGAAGATGTGTTAAATCCAGCAGCAACTGTAGCGCCTATTACTGCTTCTGTTTATGTGAAGCACACTGGAGTTCTTGATGATCCCAATAGGCACCTTGCAGAAAAAATTAAGCTCTTAGTTTCTGGAGCTGTCACGGGGCTGTCGTATGATAATGTTACGGTTATTCCTGATCGCGCAAGGTTTGCTGTAAATCCCTCAATGGTTATACAGGCTCCACAATCCTATGTTACCGACTTTGGTTTTATGGTTGCAACAAAGTCTCAAGATGCTTTTGAGACCTTTTTTATTGTTGTATGCATTCTCTTTGTTTTTTTTGCAGTTTGCTTTTTATGGCTTTTCTGGAAGATCTATCCCATTCTCAAAAAACGAGGGGGCATTTCTCAGCTATTTCATATTTCACCTTTGCCAATTGTTTACGAAGAGCAATAAACTTGTTGTAAAAATAACAGAAATCCCGTAATAATTTACTTTGTGTTTTATTTGCACTAAAGCGAAGTTTTGCAGGAAATAAGTTCCTTCTGTGAAGCTTCGCTTATTTTTTTCCCTTAATGCGCAGCTGGTTACCATGTTCGTGTGCATGGTGAATAAGCTTTAAGTTGCTATCAATGCTCATACGCCCACCATTTTTCCTATTTTTATTATTTCAATAAAAATATTTAAAATAGCTTAATTTTGTAAGGTGTTGATAATAAGAGTGTTACGGGTTTTTTACTTCAACAACAGCGCTTAAAGGAATTTTGCCGTCATAGAGGTGGTAGTAGTAGGTTGTACCGCCGCGGTTTTTTTCATAGATAAGCCGCCCTTCAAACTTTTTGGGATCAAGGGTAAGGATAACGTAGCTTTGGTTTTTCCAAAACTTCTGTATCACATGATCAACCTGGTCACTTTTTGCAAGGTGCATAAAGTCGGTGTCGATGGCTGTTCCTACAACTCGGGTTTGCCTTTGGCTCTCTTGCCAAGCTTCGGGCGATATCACTTTATAGAGGTATTGGGGAAGGCTATTCATATCTTCGCTCGCAAAAAGAGGTATAGTAAGGCATAGTAAAAATAAGAGGATGCTTCTATATGTTTTCATGGCTACATCGTAGTTATAAGGGCTATTTTTTCACAAGGTTTCTAGGTGATTACTGTTGTCTCAGGCTTTTCAACTGTAATGGACATACCATTAAAGAAGAGAAGAAAAAAGGAAACTGGGAAGAAAACAAGCACCCAAAAGCCTAGCCAAAATCTAGAGCCGTTATACTCAAGGTGATAGACGGATTCGTTCATGTTAAAGCTTGATGCTGTAAAGAATAGGGCAAGCGCAATTGGGAAAAAGCAAATCACCCAAAAAATCAGCCAAAACAGCGATCCATTATAAGAAACTTTAAAACTTTTTTTATTAACATTAGCCATTTATTCATCCTTAAGTGCTACTATAATATTATAGTATAGCAGAAATTATGATATTTTTCCTGTTTTTTTGACCATAAGCACGTGAGGAACCTCTTTTTGGTTCACAAAGTCGCGCTTGAAGGTTGCCACTTGCTTGAAGCCACCTTTAGTGTATACGTGTATGGCTTTAGTGTTGTAGGCGGCGGGGTCTATGAAAAAGGTGTCGGCGGCGTTGTCTATAGTGTCATGAAAAAATTGGGTAAAAGCGTCTAAACTCGGGGCCGCAAGGCCTTTTCCTAGATGCTCTTTACTGCCAATCATAAAGTCGATTGTGTAGGTTTTGCCGGTGGTTGAGAGGTGCTCTTGCCAATGTTCAGGAAGGTCATCTGTATTGGGGAGTATCTCAGAGGTCATGATGAGGCAGTAGGGAGCGTCATCTATAAGGCCAATCCAGTAATCAAAAATGCCTTCAAAATAGGGTGTGGGTCTTTTGCGGCCTTGCATAAAGATAATAATGTCTTCTTGATGCTCTTGGCTTGTATCCCAAAATTCTCTTACGTGGGGCTCTTGAAGCCACTGTAAAACAGCACTTTTATGTGCAAGAGTTGCCTTTACAAATGTATACATACACTTTTAGCTTACGCAAGTTCAGAATTCGTCGCTACCTGTTTTTGCATAACGACTTGCAGTGCAACAATGGTTGCAAAGATAAAGAGGCAAAGGATTATTCCAGGATTTTGAAAGGAGCCTGTGTAGTAATGGCCGGCTAGCTGCAGTCCTAGTGCTGAAAAGATAAGGCGCCCTGCCTGTATAAGAGCAGCGGTGCGGCCTTTTGCTTCGGGCAGGTAGTTAAGGGTGTAGGGGAATAGAATGGTCGTTGGGATAATCTGGCCTAGTATAAAGAGTGAAAATACGAGGGTGATAAAGAGTGGATTTTCGCAGTTTATAATGGTCAGAAACGAAAGGAGCACTAAACTAATTATAAATGTAATATTTGAGTAGTGAAGCATTTTTCGCTTGTCAAACCTGTTCATAACAAAGCCATAAGTCACGCTACCAATTGCAAAAAGAAAGGCAATGCTTCCCTGGTAGTAGCCAAAGTGGTGTAGGCCTACGCCAAGATCCTGGATATATAATAGAGGAGTAATGCCAACAAAAATCCACCAAGGCACGAACATAAGGGTAATTTGTATGATAAGCATAAGATAAGGCTTTATTTGTAAAAGTTGAATATAGCCTATCTCTTCCTTTTTCTCTTCCGGAGTATGTTTAGGAACAAAAAGAAGGGTCATTATAAGCACAAAAAGCCCAAGTAGTAATAGGGCAGTAAAATTTCCCTGCCAGTGAAAATAGATGGTGATATAGCTACCAAGTATTGGTGCCAAAGCGCATGAGATGTTCATAATGCCGTTAAGCATTGCCATATAGTACTGCTGCTTTTTTAGCTCAAAGGTGTCGGCAATAAGCAAAAAGCTTAAAATGCAAGGTGCTGCAATTCCTGTCCCTTGTAAAAAGCGGCCTAGTAGTAAGAAAATGAAGTGCGGCGCAAATAAACAAAGAATGCTGCCAAGAGTAAATGCTATAAGTCCGCCTAAGATAACAGGCCGTCTTCCAAAACGATCGGCGAGATTTCCAACAAAAAAGAGGCTGATGCATAAGCCAATAAAGTTCACCGACAGCGTGGCTTCAACCCAAAAGGGAGTAAGTCCAAAATGGCTTTTCAGCTCAGGAAAGCTTGGCACAAAGATGTCAAACTCCATCCCCACCAAAAAGTCCATCAGAATGACTGTCAAAAGCAAAAGTATTTTTTTCATAAAAATAAGTTTACCATAACGTGGGGATTTTTGGGTAGGCTATTAATATTGTTGTGGGGGTAGTCTTTAGCTTATGTGGGTTTATGAAAAAATAAAAATTTTGGCAAAACCACTCAAAAATCGCCTGGCACCGAGTTTTGCAAAAGGCTCTTCTAATAAAAACTGCTCATTTAGTAGACTTCAAGCTTCAGTAAAAGGCGTCGCTATGAAACCTCCATTTATCCAGCCAACTCCCTTGCAAGCAGGGGATAAAGTTGCAATACTATCGCCTTCTAGCGGCCTGCCTTATCTTTTTCCCTGGGTGTATGAACAGGGTCTTGCAAGGATACGCGAGCTGTTTTTTCTTGATGCTGTGGAATTTCCTACTGCACGCATGAGTCCAGAATATCTTGCTGCAAATCCACAAGCTCGTGCAGAAGATATTAACAGGGCATTTCAAGATCCTTCTATTAAGGGGATTATTGCCACAATAGGGGGTAATGATCAGGTGCGGATTTTGCCCTACTTAGATAAAGAGTCCATTACACAAAATCCCAAAATTTTTATGGGCTATAGCGACTGCACAAATGTGCACCTTTTTCTCTGGAATTTGGGAATTATTTCCTACTATGGCGGCGCCGTGATGACCCAATTTGCCATGGGTGATAAGATGCATGAATATACTGTTCAGGCTATTTTTAAAGCGCTTTTTCATCCCCCTATTGGCTTTATTAATGCTTCAGCTAATTATACCGATGCTGATCTTGACTGGGCGATACAAGAGAATATCCATAAAGCCCGCTCTATGTATCCATGCGGTGAATGGATTTGGCATAACTGCAACGATGAAGTACTTGAGGGAGTACTTTGGGGAGGCTGCCTTGAGATTCTTCATTTACACCTTGCTATCAGGAAGTATTTACCTGACCCTCGTTTGCTAGATGGCGCTGTATTATTTGTAGAAACATCTGAAGAGATGCCGGGAGAGGGATTTGTCTATCGTTTTTTTGCAGCGTTAGCAGAACTTGGCATGCTACAGAAGTTTCGTGCAGTCTTAGTAGGTATACCAAAAGCCCAATTTTGCGAAAAAGAGCCACCAGAAGGTCGTGCAGCATTTATTGCAAACCAGCAAACTGCCGTTATGTCTGCACTTGGCGATTATGGGATTACGATTCCAGTTATATTTCACATGAACTTTGGCCATACAGACCCGCAGCTTATTATTCCAAGTGGCGGCAGGGTAAAAATAGATTGCACTGCTAAAACAGTAGAACTTTTATAACCCTAAGTGTTAGGTGGCCTAAATTTGGCAATGATCTTATTTTTTAAGCTGCAATTTTTGCTTGGCATATGCATCTTTTTATAACGTAACTTTGTCTTTTTAACGTAATTCATCCGGGTGATTTATCGCCGATTGTGACAATTAAGCAAATGCAAGATCAATCGAGAAGTCAGGAAATAGGTTCTTTATTTTTGCAATCATGTCAAGCGTTGCATTGCATTTTTTTTCAAGCCTCTGATAGCTGTAGAGGCTTTTAAAGCCCATTTTTTTTGCAGCTTCTTTTTGTGTGAGCCTTTTTTTCATGCGGTGATAGCGCACCATAAATGCAAAGGCAATCTCTGGGGCAACAGATACCTGAACTACATTGCCTTTTTTGTTTAATTTGGGGTTCGGAAGGGGCGCTAAATAGTCAGATTCTGCGGGCTCCTGAAGGTACAAATTTAACGCTTCATGCATGTTTTCGAGCAGCTCTACTTTTGAATCTGCTTGGGTGAGTAAGCCTTCAAGCTCTAGACACTCCGCCCAATACCCATCGCCTTCTTTATGAATTTTAAAATGGTATTTCATGCCTATTCTAGCTCCAATTGCTTTA
>JAYRNE010000052.1:0-2356 GCA_041912355.1 Chlamydiales bacterium | reverse complement strand
TTATCGTCACGCACGTGATAGCGCTCTCATGGGCACTTATTAGCCACATCGATGGCATTTCTTTTGTTGCCCACGGCACTGTTTTTGATGCCCAAATAGCTATAGAAACTCTTGGCACAAGTGGCCTTCTACTCCTTCTTATAAAATCTTATAGTGTGGGTGCTGGTACATATACGGGTATCGAAGCTGTAAGTAATGGTATGAATATCTTTCGTCCCCCGCGCGCGCAAAATGCCAAAATCACAATGCTTTATATGGCTATTGCCCTTTCTATGACGGTGTCCGGCCTTATACTCGGCTATCTTCTTTACAACGTTACAAGCCAGCCCAATATGACGCTAAATGCAGTGCTACTTGATAGCATAGGCAAAGAGATGGGCCCTGTTTTTGGAAAAGGCTTTGCTGCTATTACCATCTTCTCAGAGACGGCTCTTCTTATTGTTGCCGCGCAGTCGGGCTTTTTATCGGGCCCCCGAGTGCTTGCGAACATGGCAGCAGATCGCTGGCTTCCCTTTAAATTTACAAACTTAAGCGACCGCTTTGTGATGCGCCACGGCATTTTGCTTATATCAGCAGCAGCAATCGCAGTAATGACCTACTCTCTTGGCGACGTTTCCTACCTTGTAGTGCTTTATAGCTTGGCAGTATTTATCACCTTTACCCTTTCACAGCTTGGCATGGTCTGCCACTGGGCAAAAGAGCGCCTCCATAATAGAAAGTGGCTTAAAGGAATCATCTTAAACGGAATTGGCTGTTTACTTACGCTCTTTATTCTCGTCACGTTAACATGTGTAAAATTTGCAGAAGGTGCCTGGCTTACACTTGGCGTTATTATCACGCTTTTTGTGATATGCAAAAAAATTCGCGCCTACTACACGGAGTTTGCCAAGCAGCTACACGCTCTTCCCATTGAGATACCGCCTAAAGAGAAGCTCAATATGGAGGATGTGCATCTTGAGCGCTCTATACATACAGCTGTAATCTTTATAAGTGGCATTTCAGGTTCGGCATTACAGTGCATTGCCCAAACCCTAAAGCTCTTTGGCAAGAGCATCGACCACTTTGTCTTTATAGAAATTGGCATTATTGATGCTGGAACCTTTAGAGGCGGCACCGAAATCCAGCACCTCGAAGAGCGACTACACCTAGATAGCCTAAAGCTTGTAAAGATGATGCAAAAACTTGGCTACAGCGCTGAAAGCCATCTTTCTGTAGGCCTCGATATTGGTGACGAAGCCGCTAAAAATGCCCAAGAGGTCATCGCGCGCCACCCCACAAGCATCTTCATTGGCGGCCAGGTAGTGCTTGCAAAAGAGACCACCTTCTCCCACTGGATGCACAACCAGACGCTCTTTACCATACAGAGAAGGATATTTGAACTTGAGTATCCATTTGTGACTGTGCCAATCTACATCAAAGAAACCTAAGAAAGGACCAAAAGGACGAAAAGACCAAAAGGACAACAATAACCGTTATTGTTGTCCTTTAGGTCCTTTATGTCCTTTTGGTCTTTTCGTCCTTTTGGTCCTTTTTATGCAAAAAGTATGAATACCGCCGGCCTCTTATTAATTTGCGGCAACTCCCCTTGCCTCCACGCCTTAATATTCTTCACAAAAACCTCCTCTAGCGCCCCGGTGAGGTCGACTGCCACAGCAAGCTCTGTTGTGGGCGCAAGCTCGCCTACTAAGTCCTGCAAAAGCTCTTGGTTGCGATAGGGGGCTTCAATGAAGATTTCCGAAGAGTTCTCTTTTTTGGATTTTTGCTCTAGCGTGCGTATCTTTACCTTTCTTTCCTGCTTATCCCTCGGCAAGTAGCCATGGAAGGTAAAGTTCTGGCCTGAAAAGCCTGAAAGCATAAGGGCCATGATAATGGATGAGGGACCAACTATCGCTTCAATCTTCACACCCTTTAGACGTGCAAGTCTCACAAGATTTGCGCCAGGGTCTGCTATACAAGGAAGTCCCGCATCTGAAAGTATACCCCAGGTTTCACCCGCTTCAAGAGGGGCTATGAGGTCATTGAGCTCATCGGGTTTTGTATGTTCATTAAGCACTTTCAGCTTCATCTGGGCGCGCTTAAAGCGCGATAAAAAGCGCCTTGCAGGCTTTTCTGTTTCGCAGATTACGCCATCTAGGGAGGCGATGATTCCACCGATATGTGTCGGCAAGAAGGCCGTGTGATCGACCACAGTGTCATCGAGTACGTTTGGAAGCAAGTAGAGGCGTCCAGTCATAAAAGTACCTTCATTATAAGTGCTGTTTCATCAAAGGGGGCATCTTTTAATTTGCGCTCGGTTTGGTCGAGCATAAGCAGCATCCGCTTTAAGTAGGGGCTTCCGGCATCTTTTGCAAGCCTA
>JAYRNE010000051.1:0-3914 GCA_041912355.1 Chlamydiales bacterium | reverse complement strand
GAGCTTGAACATAGCGTTCTTTTACGGGGCCAATTGCCTGCTTTAGCGTTTCATTAACTGCTTTAAGATCGGTAAAAATGGTGCGTAGTTGAGCTTCTGTTGCAGTTTTGTCTTTTTCGAGTGTTACGCGTACGGCTTTTACTCCGGCATGGACTAAAGCAACTGTGCTTTTAGCTTCTTTTGCCTTATCAGAAAGTGCCTCTTCTTTAGCTAGGGCATCTAATGATGAACTAAAGTTTGGCGACATTCCTACTGAGTATTGATATGACATTTGGCACCTCCTATGTATTTGTGCTTATATCCCTCACTATGTCATATTTTCTAGAAATGTCAAGAAAAAAATTACAAAATAGAAATTATTTATCTATTTTTTGTTTTAATTCTTTAAGAGTTTCAACAAATTTATCTATGTTTTTTAATAAAACTTGATTTTTGTTGTATTCTGAAAGCTCTATAGCAGGTAATCCTCCATAGCGCCCAGATTTGGTAATAGACTTGGTTACGCCAGAACAGGCGGCTACTATTACCTGGTCGGTTATCTTTATATGGCCATTTACGGCGACTTTGCCGGCTAAAATTACGTGGTTTCCAAGGGTTGTAGAGCCTGCAATGCCCACTTGGCCTATGATAAGGCAGTGCTTGCCTATGCCAACGCCGTGGGCAATCTGCACGAGGTTATCGATTTTTGTTCCCTCACCTACGCGGGTTGCTTTAAAGCGTGCTCTATCAATCGTTGTGTTGGCGCCTATTTCTACATCGTCCTCGATAACACAGATGCCTACCTGGTTAAGCTTGATGTGGCGGCCCTCTTTATCCATCGTAAAGCCGTAGCCACACGAGCCGATAACAGCCCCAGGCTGAATAACAACTCTATTGCCTACTTTGCACCCTTCACGTACTGTTACTTGCGGGTAGATAACACATTCACTACCTATTGTTACATCAGCTCCAATGGTAGATCCTGCTCCGATATATGTCCCCTTGCCAATGCTTACGTGGCCATCTATAACTACATAAGGGCAGATAGTGACATCCTCTTCAATTTTTGCTGTGGGGTGTATGACAGCTGTGGGATGAATCCCTGTAAAGTAGGAGCGCGGAGCGCGATTTGTGCGGTAAAGCTCGATAAGCTCCTGAAAGGCTCTATCAGGATTATCTGAGATAAGGTAGTTTTTCTGAGCAGGTCTTTCTATACCCTCTTTAATGATAATTGCGCCTGCATGAGAGCGCTGCATAGCCCCATGATAGCGCATGTTTGTTAAAAAGGAGATATCTTCGTGCGTTGCAGACTCTAAGTCTGCAACGCCGTTAATTACATGCTTGGGATCGCCCACAAGCGTGCAACCTGTTTTTTTGGCAAGCTCTTCAAGTGTGTAGGAGGTCATTTTTTGTCAGCTTCAGCCTGTTTTTTTGCAAATGCTGCATCCATTTCTACAATAACTTCCTTAGAAATTTCAAGGCCTGGGTTATGTGAGAAGCACACCTCTTCATTGATCGTAAGGTCAAGGCCTTTTGTTGCTGCAACTTTTTTGGCAGCTTCGCCAATAGCATCGCCTACTTCGCGAACGATCTGGTAGTTTGCTTGCTGGAGCATGTTGTAGTACTGGTTTTGATGCTGTGAAAGCTCTTGTGCAAGCTGCTGGTACTTGCCCTTAAGTTCAGCTTCTGCTTCAGGTGAAAGTGTGTCGAGGTATTCATCAGAAAATTTTGATGAAAGCTCGTTAAGCTCTTTTTCTTTGGCTTCTATAGTAGTTTCAATCTGCTTTTTGATTTCTTCAAAGTGAGCTTGCTCTTTTTTACCAAGCTTTGATCCTTCAAAGCAGGTCTTAAAGTTAACAATGCCAATTTTAAGATTGCTGTTTGGTGCTGTTGCTGATGTTAAAGCAATGGTTCCGAGAGAAGCAAATGCTAAAACTCCCAATGCCTTGCATGTCATTATGATGTGTTTTTTTTGCATTATAAATAACTCCTTAAAATGCGGTGCCTATTGAAAAGAAAAATCGTTTAATATCGTGTTTACTTTGAGGATTAAGCGGATAGCCCATTCCTAAAACTAATGGCGCGTTGCCCAGAACCTTTAACTTAATGCCATAGCCTGCTGAGCAGTGCAGGCCCCCCATGCGAAGCTGAGAAAAGAGTACATTACCTGCATCAAAGAAGACAAATGCGTCCATGATCTTAAAGAGGTACTGGTCATACTCTGCCGAAAGCAAGAGGCTTGACATACCGCCACGCGCAGTGCGGAGTGTGTCATGAAAGTGTGGACCTACGCTGTTGTAGCGATAGCCGCGAAGAGACTGCTCGCCACCCATATAAAAGCGCTCATCAAATGGTAAGTCTTTTGGTTTTGTGTGACCAAGTGTTTGGATGAACTGTGCATTGCCGCGAAAACGGAAGAGGCCATACTGATAGGGTGCCCAGTAAATGCTATTTATATAGCTTGCCTTTAAGAAATGGTGATCTCCGCCAAGACCTGCGTATTCAAGACCTAAGCGCGAACGAATGCCGCGACGTGGCAGCTGCGGATGGTCTGTTGAATCGTAGGAGATGTTGGGGCCTATTGCTGAAATAAGGCCGCCATTTTTTGATTCGCGTTCAAGCTCACGTTTATGATGGTCGTGGCTCATGTGCTTTAGGTTGATAAACGAGTGGGTAATGCGGTAGGTAACACCTGCTCGCACAAAGGCGTTAATTGGATAGTCAGCGAATAGCTTGGCGCTATAGGACTTTATGCTATAGTCATTTTGTGAGTAGCTATTTCGCATCTTCGTAGCTTCTACGCCGACAATCCATGGTGTATCCATAAAGTGCGGCTTAGTCCAGGAGGCGCTATAGACTAACTGCTTTTGACCTACTGTCATGTTTGCGCTGAGGTACTCCCCTCCACCGCGAAGGCCCTTTGGACCTTTGCTGAAGAGTGTAAGTAGCCCCTTCGAATTGAAGTTAGATTCTGTTGCAGCAACGCCACCGGATAACTTTTCTGTAGAGTTAAAGGTAAGGAAGAAGTGGAGGTTTGCTGTATTGGGGTTTTCTTCAACTTCTACATAGACATCGCGAAAATGGGCATTTTGACCGCCGCGGTTTGTCTTTATCGCGTAGATGTTTACGTTTTTAAAGTAGCCGATATTTCGTAGGCGCTCTTCAGATTTTTGCAGCATCGTCGTGTCAAAAACTTCGCCCGGTGTAAGCAAGATTTCATGTAGAATCACCTGTGAGTCTGTTCGCTGGTTGCCAAAGACTTTTACAAGGCCTACGCGAAAGCGAGTGCCCTCTTGAATCTGAAAGTGGATGTCATATTCCTTCTTTCCTTCAAGGAGCTTGCTATCAGGTACAATCTGCGCGTCGATATAGCCACGGCTTCCATAGAGGTCTTTGATGGTATTAACGGCTTGGCGGAGCTTTTCTGGAGAATATACGCCCTCTTTTTTAATGCCGATTTTCTCTAAAAGAGCATCTGTTGTAAAGACTGTATTTCCACTCACAGTAATGTCGTGGATGTGGTAATAACCTGCTCCCTTGTCAACATTGACTTCGATGATTATACGTCCCTCTTTCTTAGCTGGGACCGTTTTTACTTCGACCTTAGCATCAGCGTAGCCTTCATTTTGCAGGTAGCTTGTTATCGTAAGTTCATCGTGGCGCAGCATTTCTGGATTTAGTGTGCCTTCATCTGTAAGCCAGCTTGTGAAAAAGTTGTAGGTTTTTGTGAAGATGAGTTCGAGCATGGCATCTTCTTCTTTCTTCGTAACGCCATGAAAGACGATGTCATCGATTTTTCCTGAACGACCTTCTTTAATAGAGACGTGAATGTCAACGTCGTTTGTAGGAGCTATGGGGTGGACGGTGTAGTCAAGTTCAGCTTCAAAGAAGCCTTTTTTGATATAGAAGGTTTTGAGCTTGTGAAAGGCCTTATT
>JAYRNE010000050.1:0-3607 GCA_041912355.1 Chlamydiales bacterium | reverse complement strand
TTACCATAACGGTTCGCACCATCTCTATTCCAGTCGATGATAGAATATTTGAAGTCAAGTCCTGTATCAGCGATGTTGAGGAAGCCGAGTTCTGCAACCCATGCCCAGTGGTTGACTGTGTAGTCAACTACGAAAGCAGAAGCTTTAGCAGTAAAATCGGTATAGCCTTCGAAGCTTTGAGCGTACTTGAGCAAAGCGCCATCAAAGAAGTTGTAGAACTGAACTTTGGAATCGAACACGTCGTAAAGACGGCGATGGCCAATTTCGAGGTCTAAACGTGATGTGCCATGGTCTAGCAAGTTGTAGCCCATATAAGCTTTGCGCATTACGATGTTGTCTTGTTCGCCGCTACCCCAAAGCTTGTTACGTTGTTTACCACGAACGCGCTCTGAACGATTAACATGAGCTTCGCGAATACCCATTGGATTGTCGAACTGGAACTGGATAGCAGCCCATGAACGATCTGTTCTGTAGTCAAACATCAAGTTAACTTCGATGTTGAATTCGCTAGTGCCATATGGTGTGCCTTTTGGCTTTGTGTATGAATTTACACGATCAGACTTTGTACCGCGATGACGCTTACCGCCGCTCCAGCACTTCATATAATCCCACTCAGCTTGGATATCGCCGCTGATGGTTAGGTTGCCGCCTTTTTCCGCCATTGTGATAGCGCGCTTTGACTTAAGGTAATCTAGAACAGCGTCCGGATCCCTTTCGCGAGCTTCTTGGACTGTTGAAAAGTCCGCAGCGTTAACTGTGACAGCAAAGCCACATGTTGCCATTGCGATTGGCAACAAGTATTTCAATAGTTTCATGGTTGTTTTCTCCATTGTTGCAAGTTCCTTTAAAAAAAATAAGTTCTAAACAAAACACTCCGGCGCTCACTTTCGTTTTTTAATCGCGATTCGCCAACAATATTGTGCACAGTGTATATGTTGAGTTGGCTTTTTTGTAAACACCTTTTCCTTGCGAGTTTCCATAAACTCAACATCGTCAACAACTTCGGTGCTTAACTTTTCCAACTACTCAAAGCCTCTCTTCGCCGAAACGAATTTGTAGACTTTTTACTAAAAGCATGTTGTTACCATATTTTAGTTTTGATATGCAAGCACAATCTTAGATTTTTGCAACGTATTCTTGGGGTTTTGCAAAGATGCCCCATTGAGGAGTGCGTCTAGAGCCATTTACCCACATTTTCCAGTAGCTAATTGGCCGCCCTTCTACGCCATAAAAATCTGTGCTCCAGAGCTCCAAATCGCCAGTTGCAGGGCTGAGAACAAAAGAAAAGTAGTCCTTTACCCAGTTCGAATCTGCAACAATTAAAGGTGCAGGAAGCAAGCAATGAAGTGCCCGCAATTGATCAATGAGTGCCTTGTGAATATCATGAGAGCTTCTTGTCTCACCAAGAATGAGGCACGAACAAGCCTTTGCAAGTTCCAAAAGTCGTTTTGCAGATAGTACATCACGAACCTGAAGTCGCGATAACACATTTTGAAGTATTTCTGGGACCTTTTCAGCAAGAGCCTCGTTAAATGAAAAGACAGAAGTAAGCACTTCCTGCAATACGCTTTGAATATCATCAACACGTGTGTAGGGAAGGTGTGAATAGAGTACTGAATCTACTTCATCAGCAGATAAAACAGGCCCTGAAAATGTTCTTAAGCCCCTATCAGTATGAAATGTATTGGTAATATAGCTACGAAAGGCTTGAGCGCCCAATTTGTAGGGAAGGTTCTGAAAAACCTGCTTAAATCGTGGCCTAAAATCTTGAGGCACAGAAAAAGTAAGCGTACGCACAATATCCTCTGCCATAGCTTCTTCAATCACAATATCTTCGTTTAAGCGGCGAGCGTCTTCCACGAGGTTATTTTTAATCCAAGAATAGGTGTACATTTCGCTAAGCCAGGCCTCCTTAAAAAACCCCGGCTTTAATAAAAAAGCGTGTGTTGGAGAGTGTATAAGCATGGATTTATTGCGGTCTTTCTGATACTGCTCTGCCATTTGGGCAGGAAGCTGCTTGACGGTGTCGATGAAAAACGCTAGTAGCTCGGTCTCATTTTCTACCCATCGAGAAACCTCTGTAGGCTTGTCTTCTCTACGAAAATAGGCTGCCACTAGAGTACTCATAGAGCCTCCTGAAGTATACACCCAAGGCTTTTTCTCGATTTTATCTAGGTTCTCAAGCGGGTGAGCAATAGGAGCTACATTATGGGCCTTTGCCATACGATAGAATGCCGATTCTATGAACTCATCACTTCTAACATGGCCTATAAGCTGCGTGATGATCATGCTAAACTCATCCTCTATTCCCTTGATTTCAGGGCTTGTACGAAGATCAGCTTCAGTAATAGTAAAAAATGAAACAAGAGCCTCGATAAAGTCTTGAACTGAATTGATTCTCGTCCAGAGAGAGGGGTTTGACCTACCATGCTTATAAAGCAGCCTAAAGCCTGCAGGGCAGTCATCATAAGGCCCAGCAGCTACATCATGAAGGTCAGCGTCATAGACCTCCTGGAAAAAGTAAAAGAATAGCTTATCGTAACGGCTCATCAAAAACTCATGAAGAGCTGCTATTTTCATGGCACGTTCATGGGCAGCCTGCCTTAGCTTATCGATGTGATAAAGCTCTGTTTGCCGGGACTGATACTCCATCTTGAGCCATGTGATCTCTTTTTCAGTACTTGCAACCTGAGAGCGGCCTAAAAGGTACTGAAGCTGCGCCCATATCTGTTCATATTCAAGCTGTCGCTCTTTTAGCTCATTGTTTGCTTGGTCAACTTTAAAGGAAACAATTCTATACAGGCACTCTCCTATACCTCCAGGATCATCATAATTAACTCCAAGGCTTGCATAGAGGTTCCAGCGAGTAAAGTTCAGGTTTATTTCTGAAAAGGAAGCAAGGGTAAATTCCCACGCTTTTAGTAAGGCATTATCTGCAAGTGTACGAAAGGCAGTTTTTGCAATTTCAAAATTCCGCAAAAATAGCTGTAGTGGATCTTCTTTTCCTAGCCGGGCCTTTCCAGCTCGTGGTACATACATCATCATGTCGCTCTGCATTACACTCTTAGGCCTATTTAGATAGTCGTAAACCCGGCTTTCGGTAAGTTCATATTCCACAAGCAAAAGCTTTCGAATGAGCTCTTCAGCAGTCGTTACTATGATGTGCCCTGGATGTTCTATTTGGTCAACTGCCCTTTGGAGCTTGCGATGAAGAGTGTGAATTTTGTCTTTTTGCGACATACCCTCAGGGAAGAAATCAACAGCCTCCATTGCCTCAAGAAGGCCCGGAGACATCCAGACCTTGTTTTCATTCAAGTCTAGTTGTCGCTCTAACGTAAGAGGCTTACGAAGGTCACCATTACCCCATGTTGCACTCATAGGTACGCTATGCTCTACCCCAGCATACGTTCTTCGCATATAGCCCGTGCTCATCATATCATCAAGGTCTTTTAAAAAAACCTGAGGCTGCTCTTCATGAACAAGTATTGCTGGAGCTGTAGCAAAGCAGGAGCCAAGACTCTGCCTAAGTGTCGTTAAATGTGCCGATAATACCGCACGACGCACATGCACATCGTTAATGGGAATGTTAGCAGGAATAAGCAGTGTA
>JAYRNE010000049.1:0-3735 GCA_041912355.1 Chlamydiales bacterium | reverse complement strand
TCCCGTTAATACTTTATTAGCATCACTCAGCATCACTTGGGTAAGTGGTGATGAATGGAGCCCAGCAAGCCTTTGAATATTTTGGCAGCTTATCTGTGATAGCTTAGCCTTTGCAACCTCAACAATTTTTGTGTAGAGCTTTGAATCCTTAAGCTTTTGGTATTTACTAAGCTTGCAGGGGTCGGTTGCCTCTTTAAGCCCATCAACTTTTTCATGGCAGTCATTGCATACGAGCTTGTCAGTGAGTGAGACACGCACCTTATCAAGCATGTAGCAAAGCACAAGTGTGGGCACGCCTTTAGGCAGCATCACACTTCCGACTACATCTTGAACCGTTTTTGCGACATGTGAGATCTGCTTTCTCTTGGCACACTCTGCTTCTAGAGCTTTTTTAGCGAAAGTTGCATCGAGCTGCATAAGCTCCTCTTGCACTTTGGCAGGTGAAAAAGTCATATTCGTGACAATTTCTGAAATTAATACAGCACGAAGCTGGCACTGACACTCTGAAACTAGCGAGTCAAAGAGCATGTACTTTTTTGCAGCAAGTGCCTTCATAGTCTCGATGCCAATTTTGCAAGCGAATCTTCCTAAGTAAAGAGCCTGCTTTTCTTCCTCATAATTTCTAACAGGCTGATGTAAACAGGGTCCAATGATAGAGGGCATAAGGCCTTCTTCATCATGGAGCCCCATGTCCGCCATTTTGGCAGACAGGTCTAATAGAGACGGGTCCATAAAAAATCCTAATAATTAAAATAATAACTTTTAAAAGTTCACCACGGAGCACACAGAGATCACAGAGGTGAGCAGGAGAGAAAAGAAAGGTAATAAACTCTTTACTTGCTCTTAATCTCTTGTGTTCTCTCTGGACTCTGTGGTGAATACAGCTTCACGTTGCACAAAGTGCGAAAATCAAAAATTTATGTATGAAAAAAGATAATTAGCGCCAAAAGCGGCGATAAAAATAAAAGGAATGGAAAAAACGATGGGAGGAGGAAACGTTGGATAAAACTAGTTCACTAATGGGTATTGGTATAGAGACATTGCTCTTCATGTGCATCTCCTTATATTTCGCACGGTTTTTAAGAAACTAACTGAAAAAGTTGTAGGGCCAGAAAATTATTATCGCCAGCGGCGAAAATAATAATGGCGAGAAAAAAAGGCGTGTATGAACTGCATAAAAAGTGGTTCCTTAATGCTGCAAGGAGCCATTTTTACTGTGCTAAGCTCTATAAGTTGTGTAATAGGCTGTGTGTTCATAATGCGTAAGTATATACATTTTGGTTAATTTGTGTCAAATGATTTTGTCATGATGCTTGCATAACTGTTGAGACTTATTTCATCTCGGGGTATACAAATGCTGTATGTTTTAATAAAAGGAGTAATTTATGAGTATTATAAGTGGTTTTATAGAGGGTGCTAAAAATATATATGGATCAACGCTAGTACCTCAAGCAAAAAGTGCCCAGAGAGAGGTGTGCGTGGCTTTAGCAGGTTATGCAAGAACCCCGCTGGTAACTGTTATTGAAAATGGCACCGTTATGGCGTTAGGCACTGTCGCTGGTGTGTATGGGCTTTATAAGGCCTGTACGGCCAAGACGTGGAAAGAAGCTGGGAAATATGTGCTAGTTTCTGCAGCTGGATTTTTTGTTGCTGGCCATGAAGCAAGTAGAACCTTTACCGACTTCACAAAGCTGGCTCACGCAGGCTGCAGTGGGTATGGCGGTAACCGCTTTCCAGGCTGGGAAGAGTGCTCAAAAGCTGCTCTAGGTACTTTCTCCTATCTTGAAAATCACGTAACGTTTCAAGGTCTCTTGACCTGTCCAATTGATCCTCGATAACTTTTACTTTCGTTTTCAACAGCCTGAAGGGCTTTTATATCCCAGCCCTTCAGGCTGATAATGGCGACTATTCTTAGCTTAATGCATATGGTGTAAAACCCTCCTTCTGCTATACTTACTCCTCATGAGCATCATTTCTGTAGAAAATCTTCATAAGACATTTCAGGTTGCCCAGAGAAAAAAGGGGCTTTTGGGTGCATTTAAGGGGCTTATTCGCCGAGAGATGCATACTAAAACTGCTCTTGATCATATCTCTTTTAGCATTAATGAAGGCGAGCTTTTGGGCTATATTGGCCCAAATGGCGCGGGAAAAAGCACTACAGTCAAAATTCTCTCTGGCATCTTGGTGCCAGATAGTGGCAGTGTGAGCGTGATGGGGAAAACCCCTTGGCAGCATCGCATTGAGACCGTGCAGCAGCTTGGCGTCGTCTTTGGACAGCGTACACAGCTCTGGTGGGATTTACCCGTTATAGAGTCATTCGAGCTTCTTAAAAGCATCTACAAGATAGATGAGCGTGCTTATAGAGAAAAGCTTGATCAGCTTGTTACTTTATTAGAGCTTGCACCTCTTTTAGATATTCCTGTGCGCCAGCTTAGCTTAGGGCAAAGAATGCGGTGTGATATAGCAGCATCCCTTCTTCATTCGCCAAAAATTCTCTTTTTAGATGAGCCTACAATAGGGTTAGATGCCGTAAGTAAGTTTGCCATCCGCGACTTTATCCGCCATCTAAATAAAGAGCATAAGGTCACAATACTTCTTACCACGCACGATATGGATGATATAGAGGCACTTGCAAAGCGCGTTCTTATCTTAAATGAGGGGCAGATTTTTCTTGATGGAACAATTGACGATCTACGAAAGACAATGCTTCCAGAGCGGCGAATAATTATCGATCTTAATAAAGAACATGACACTGTGCATGATCCAGAAGCCACATTGCTGAAACAAGAGGGCCATCGCGTAACTCTTAGCTATAATCCAATCGCTACAACAACCTGCGATCTTATCCGCCGCATCACGCAAAACCATGCAATACGCGACCTCTACATCGAAAATCCCCCAATAGAAGAGATTATAGCAAAGTTTTATAGAAGTGCGAACTTATGACTGGCTATTTTGCCCTATTTTGCGCGCGTATTAGCGCCTTATTTCAGTACCGAGCAGCAGCTTTAGCTGGCCTTCTTACCCAGCTTTTTTGGGGGCTTGTCTACACAATGGTGCTTACGGCATTTTATCGGGGAGGGGCGCCCTATGGCTCAATAACACTCGAAACAGCCATTACCTTTGTTTGGATAAATCAGGCCTTTTGGCTACTTGTGCCATGGAATGTTGACAA
Source organism: Chlamydiales bacterium (assembly GCA_041912355.1). Lineage (GTDB taxonomy): Bacteria > Chlamydiota > Chlamydiia > Chlamydiales > FEN-1388 > SZAS-7. Next base: position 560 of record JAYRNE010000049.1, on the reverse strand, counting down.
GCAGGTAGAAACCCAAATTATGAATGGCACTATTGCCTACGAGCTTTTGCGGCCACTTGATTTATATTGGGTATGGTTTTGCCGTTCTTTTGCATTTCGCCTTGTGCCTACAGTCATGCGCTCTATACCTATTTTTATTGTGGCAGGGCTCTTTCTTGGCTTAGAGGCGCCAGCTTCCTGGCAGGCATTCGGGCGTTTTATAGCATCTGTCCTCTTTGCAGTTGGCTTATCTGCCTCTATGACAGCGTGTGTGATGGTGTCGCTATTCTGGACGCTATCTGGGGAGGGGCTTCTACGTCTTTTGCCCCATGTGGCGATCTTTCTTTCAGGGCTTGTGGTGCCTTTACCGCTCTTTCCTGATTGGATGCAGCCATTTATGCTTAATCAGCCTTTCAGGGCTGTAGTAGACATTCCCTGCCGATACTATACTGGGGTTGTTAGTGAGAGCTACTACTTTGCGATACAGATCGGCTGGACGCTCTTGTTTGTTATTGCAGGAAGGCAGCTTATGCAAAGGGCCATGAAAAAAGTGGTGATTCAGGGAGGGTGATATGGGGCTA
>JAYRNE010000048.1:0-3717 GCA_041912355.1 Chlamydiales bacterium | reverse complement strand
TGAGAAAGTTGCTATTTGGCAAAGGGAAGCAGACCGCGCAAGCTTTGTGCGCACCGCCCAAAACAGCCTAAAAATTAAGGTAATTTTTGGTGAGCACATCTCTTTACTCTCCCTCGAAGAGTATGTATTAGAAAAAGAAAGAGAGTGGGCACTAAGCATAGATGGTACCACAAGAACCCGTGAAGGGGTGGTCTTTGAAAAAAACACAATGCGCATAAAGTACGCAACTAATAAACCCCAAAAACTTGACCACCTCTTGGCAGGCGAAACTGCCATCGACTACTGCCCTACCCTAAACCGCATAAACCAAAAAGCTGCGCTTCTCATACTTACAAAACCAACAAAAAACACCGTTCAATTTATTGTTGTTCACCAAAAGAACTAGTTAAATAATTTATAATTATAACTACTTATATTACTTGCTATTTAATCGCAAATTTGAAATAATAAACATTTTAAATTATAGCAAATAATAAACTAGGGGTATTATGAATATAGAAAAGTATACTATTAGCCCATCTGGCGCTATCGAGCATAGTGATAGACCACATCTTACTACCGCAACTGTTAAAGACTCAGGTAATATTAGCAAATTAAAAAAAGTTATTACAAAGTGGACATCAATCGCCGAACAGAGAATGTGGGCAGCAAAATCTACGCTCGATCGAAATAAAGTTACTCTTGCTCAAGACTCTGAACTTCTTACGCAGATCATCAAACAAGACCTTCATAAAGAGTCAGCAAAAACAAAGGTCTATATCTCTTACGACGATCACAAGAAAATTCAAGGCGTTGCCATTGCCCGCATCCATAAATCAGGCTGTAATGAACTTAAAGACCTTGCCACCCACCCCCAAAACCTCAAGCTTTTCAAAGACGACACCCCCATTCGCGGTGTTGGCACATCTCTTGTTGTGGCAATTGCAAAAGATGTACGTAAAAGAAAAAAGGGCTGCAAAAAACTGCACCTAGAAGCTGTGCACTCTGCTGTGCCTTTTTATGAAAAGCTGGGCTTTACAGTTGACCCCAAGAAAAAATAGCACCCTAACGTCGTCTACTTACAGCTCAAACCAAAAGGCCTAAAAGAGCTTATTGCAACCCACGGCGACACAAGCTCATCAAGCAATAAAGAGCCCAAAGTAAAAAAGCTTATCCCTTGACGGCATTTTACTAGAGCGATAGACTCATACCCTTTTTATAGGAGCGAGTATGTGGCGTATGGCTGTTGGCTTAATGACGTTAATATCTTCAATCGGAGCCCTTGAATCGCCCTCTATTCGCTATGAAAAGGGAAAGCTCTCTATACTTGACCAGCAGCTTCTGCCTGGCAAGGAAGAGTGGGTTGACGTAGAGTCTCCAGAACATATGGTAGACATCATTCGCGCGCTAAAGGTGCGCGGAGCCCCTCTTATCGGCGTATCGGCTGCAATGGCCCTTTCACAGATAGCAGAGCGTGGAGTTTCTATTGCTGAAATCGAAGAAAAAGCAAAGCTTCTAGCAGAAGCTCGCCCGACAGCTGTAAACCTTGCTGCCTGTATCAATCGCGTGATGGCTGCCATGAGAGCAAGTAAGGACCCTCACGCAGCTATTATTAAAGAGGCTGAAGCCATCTTTCTAGAAGACGTTGCCATGTGCAATGCCATGGGGAAAACAGGTGCAGAGCTTGTTCAAGAAGGTGAATGCATTCTTACCTACTGTAATACCGGCGCCCTTGCAACAGCAGGAATTGGTACGGCATTTAGCGTACTGAAAACAGCGCATGAACAGGGAAAAAAGATCCACGTATATGCCTGTGAGACTCGCCCCCTCCTACAAGGCGGAAGGCTTACAGCGTGGGAGCTTGAAAAAAATGGCATCCCCTACACCCTTATCTGCGATAACATGGCAGCTTCTCTTATGAAAAGCGGCAAGATAACAAGAGTATTTCTTGGAGCCGACCGCATTGCCCATAATGGCGACTTTGCCAATAAAATTGGCACCTATTCTGTAGCTGTTCTTGCAAAGTTTCATAACATCCCCTTTCACGTTGTTGCGCCCTATACAACGATAGATCACGCCTGCCCAAATGGTGATGCCATACACATAGAACAGCGATCAGCTGAAGAAGTGCGCGGCGCTCATGGAAGCTTTGGCGATGTAACATGGACGCCCAAAGATGCCCCTGTATACAACCCTGCATTTGATGTAACGCCGCACGAACTTGTAACAAGCTACATCACAGAACAGGGCAACCTCCTAACCATCCAGTAATTCTATGTGGGCAATATTAGGCGGGTCGGGATTTGACAAATTCCAAGATGTTACAGTAGTCGAATCTCTCATAGTAGAAACACCCTTTGGCAAGCCGAGCGGCCCTATTGTAAAAGCGCTTATCAATGACACCCCCGTGCTATTTTTATCAAGGCATGGCTTAAACCATGAGTTCTCCCCCTCTACAATTAACTATAGGGCAAACATCTATGCCCTTAAGGCACATGGTGCAAGCAAGGTAATTGCGATATCTGCCGTGGGAAGCTTGCGACGAGAGCTTGAAAGAGGCGACTGCGTGATTCCGACACAGTATATAAACTGGACAAAGCTTGCCCGTGGACACACCTTCTGCTCAGATGGCGTTGTAGGGCATGTAGCACTTGCCCACCCTGTGAACCTAGAGCTTGTAAAGCAGGTGCAAAAGCTTATTCCTAACGATATACCCACCCACTTTCATAAAACCTACATCTGCATTGAAGGGCCAGCCTTTTCGACAAAAGCAGAATCTACAATGTATCGTGGGCTTGGTGCAGATATCATCGGAATGACAAACTTTCCAGAATATGCCCTTGCAAAAGAAGCTGGCATGTACTACCTCCCCCTTTCCTTTGTTACAGACTATGATGCCTGGAACGATGAAGTTGATCATGTAACGATCGACCAGATAGTAGAAATTATGCGGCAAAACAACAAAAAGGCATTTCAGCTCCTACAAAGGATTGTACCAGAACTTAACCACATCTACCCGAGTGGCTGTCCCGAAGAGGGAATAAAAAATGCCCTCCTCTCATCCCACGAAAAGCTTCCAGAATGGATAGAAGTCCTATGTCGTTAGATGAATTATTACGTGTCTGCACCTCTATTTCTAAACGAAACCTTTCCCTTGCTACTACAGGCAATTTTTCTATTCGCATCGACGAGAAATCGATGCAGATAAGCTGTTCTGGAAAAGATAAATCTCTATTACAGGCAGATGACTTTGTCACATGTGACCTTGCTGGCAAAAATATTGTCGACAATAAAAAGCCAAGTGCTGAAGCGCCGCTTCATGGCATGATCTATCAGCTTTTGCCCGATGCTATGTGCGTGCTGCATACACACTCCGTTCCAGCAACAGTACTCTCCATGCTCCACAGTAAGCCCACAATCGACTTTACTGGGTATGAAATGCAAAAGACCATCCAGGGCATCTCTTCGCACACTGAATCACTCTCTCTCAAGATCTATGATAACGATCAAGACATGCATAGGCTAGCTTTACAAGTTTATTCATCGTGGGAAGAGGCAAAAAAAGCTTATGGCATACTTTTAAGAGGCCATGGCATCTACTCCTGGGGCAGCAGTGTCTCTGATGCCAAACGCCATATGGAAGGGCTAGAGTTTTTACTCGAGTGCGAGCTTATGAAGAGAAAGGTAGCATGATCAAAAGTGTCGTTACTGACATTGAAGGCACAACAACAGACATTC
>JAYRNE010000047.1:0-8982 GCA_041912355.1 Chlamydiales bacterium | reverse complement strand
TTTAGATCACGAAATTAAAACAATACAGATTTCTATGAGTCAAAAATGAAATTGGGTCAAAATTGGGTTAGGCCTGGCACTCGGGCATTTGAAGATCAAGACACTATCCGTCTGAACCTTTTAACCGAATGCCCGAATGCCAGACCTAACCACGTTTTAAGCTGAAAATGTTACTTTGCAGCTGCCTTTCTAAAGATTGCATTATACGCCTGCACGATTTGATGATCGCTCTCGGGCGCTTTACCAACATATGTTTTTTCATACTCTGGCATAAAGGTGACGAAGTAGTCGGCAAGCTTTTGGGCAAAGCCCATTTTAGCGTGAGTTGTCAGCGCTTCGTAGTAAAGCGTCATAAATCTCTCGCGAAGTATCTGGTCTTTTACTTCCAAGATAAACTGGTGCAGATGCTTTGGCGAAACTTCACCATAGGCATCAGGAACGATAACTTTTACAAGCTCAGCATACTTTTCATCAGCAAATATAACTTTAAAATCGCGCTCGAACCTTTCATGGTTTTCGCGGCGTTTTTTAATACCGTCTTTTACATTTTCATAGCGCTGAGAGAGCTCTCTAACTAGCTTAGCATCGTCTGAGGGAAGAACAACTGCAGGCATTTTCAGTAACGCTTGATTGAGCTTATCAACAAGGCGCACCCAGATAGGCGCATGAGCATTATTGTCGCTATCTACGCCCCATTCACCCCATTCGGTTCTTTGTTCAAGCGCTGTAAAGGCTGTAACAAAGCGATTAAGGGCATCAACTCTGCCACTCTGAAGAAGATTACGTGGCCATGAGCCCTCTTCAAGCCCTCTATGAACATCTTTGTTGCGGATATCTTCCGGTTTCATCTCGCTTACGCCGCCGGTTATGATTTTACGAAGTTCAGAGTCTGGAAAATACTCCTCTATTCTCTGTAATCTTGACTGAATAGTTTGCAGATTATAAGACATAATTAACCCCTTGGATTTTAAATTATTAACGAATAAAATATTTTATCAGTTTAATATAAATACAAGCAAAATAAATCACTTAATTTATAAACATAAAAAGGGCAACCTTTATCAAGATGACCAAACAGGCTTTATAGCCTATGGGCGCCGATTGGTAACTACAATACTAGGCTTTCGCGATTATAGGCTACAGGAGATTCTGAAGTGAAAGGGGCCGGCCCCTGCGATGTAAAAGGGGCCGAGGTCTGCGATTCACTCGATTTATTTCTTAAGTCTATAAAGAACTACCACCCTCCACTCTGCCCCCCCCATCAAAGAATCGAGCGAATCGCAGACCCCAGCCCCTTTCTCCGGCCCCTTTCAATCTTGACATTATTTATGATATATGGTAAAAAAAAACTAGAGACTGGAGCAAGAAAAAGCAAAAAAGAGGAAAATAAAACTATGAATTCCATAGGTGGCGACTTCGGTGCACGAGGGGCGGGTGGCGGGGAAGAACCGCCTGATAAACGAAGGAAAACGGCGCCCGAATCCAAGACAGATGAGGTGGCTCAAGATGCTTTTGAAGACCTTGAAGAGCAGGCTCTTGCTCCTGATACGTCATTGCCATCAGTCAAAGGCAAAAGAGCAAGAAATGAGAAAGAAGATTCTAGACAATCTGAGGGGTCGCTTCTTAAAAGAACATTTATGTTAGCTCGGGACATTTTTCAAAGAGCATGGACATCAGTTGTTGGCACACCCCCACCAAAATCAGAGCTACCTTCCGACATTGTCATTGACCCAAATAGTACGGACAACGTGCTCGAATCGCTCGCTGCCCCACCAGAATCAGAGACAGCTCCCGATGGACCAAATCCCTTTATTGGCATCGGCCCAGATATTACAAAAAAAGTGCTCGGATCTCTCTCTGCAAAAGATCGTCAGTCTGCTAGGGTTGATAGATTTATGAACCAACAAGTGGTTGCACAGAAACATCAGATGGACACCCAACTACTCGCTCAGTTTACAGAATTTTTAGCTTCACAACTTCCAAAGCTTCAAAAAAGACTAAAGACTCCTCCAAAAATCATAGCAGCTCTCACGGACCCTAATTTGGACAACTCTTTGAAAGCCTTATATGACGCAAGAACAAGACTGGTCGATATACTTGCCAAGCTTGATCCATCAGAACTTGATCGCCTTGAAGCAGCCTTTAAGGAGACGGACCTGACATTACCAGCAAAATTTGATAATATCTTTACTCTAGCAAAAGTGCGGCGTACCGGTAACTCTGAAGAGCTCAATAAACTCGAAGAATTTTATGAATTGGTAAGGTGTGAACTGTTAAAACTCAAAAAAGAAAAAGGAGATAAATCCAGCTTCATGTCATTACTAAAGACTATCCCGCGGATGTGGAATCGCAATGCAGATATCGACGAGAGGCTAGGAGGTAAGCATTGGCTAAACAAGATGGATACACCAACTTTTCAGTTATTAGAACAAGCAATAGATTCCTTACCCGATGGTCCTGAGAAGAATTATTTTTTAATTAAAGTGTATATACACGCAGCTTTAAGCCGATTTTTTAATGACAACTCTGATAAGGCAATGGAATTTATTTCCAATATAGTAGAGCTTCTCGACAAACCATTTGCTGTTCCAAGTAAGTGGCAACGAGAACCCACTCTATTAGATGCATATATCTATATTTTACGATGTGTCGACGAAAATTTGAACAGTCGAAGTGATAAATTTGAAGAAATTTTTACCGCCCTAACTCTTGCCGCGAGTTCAAATCCGGATCCCAGCGAGCGATTGAAACTCCTTTCTGAAATCAATACACAAAGGCTTCTAGCTCATTTTAACGATATCGGTAGTTGGAACACAGATCTTGCCCCTATGAAAATCGCTATGCAACATATTATAGGTAGCATACAATCTGCCCCAAGTGCAGCCCAAAAAGCTGAGACGGTCCAGTTATTCAAATCATGTATTTACAGTCTAACGGAAGTTCTGGACGATCCAAAGGATCAATTTTCAAAATTTAATGGGAAATGGAATATGTTTGTCATGTGGTGCGTTTATGCGGCAGAAGCCTTAGATGACAGTGATGGTAAATACGCCTTGCTTGCAACCTTGCGCACCATGCCAGACAATGAGAGATCATGGTATGGAGGCCAACCGAATTGGGCTATGGGAAACCTCCTAGAAGGTGGCCGGAAAATGTGCGATAAAATAGGTGATCCAGAATTCAAAACCCTCATAGCAGCCTCTTTAGGTAATAGGTAGTAAAAGGGGCCGCCCCCCTACGATGTGCGATTTTCGTAGAATCGCACATCGCATCCCCCGGCCCCTTTCACAAAACCTCCAGAAACCATTTCAAAGGTAGAATCTACACGCCCTTCCTGAATAGTAATGTGCCGGCGCTCTAAAACCACGTGAAAAGGCTTTTGACCTTAATATGAGGATTCTCGCGATAACTGCAAGAGTATTTATGAGTCTGTCAGATAGTGGGCGCTTGAGGAAAGTCAAGCTCTGGTTCTACCACTATATTGAAGTAGTTGGTAAAAATGTTGAAGGTTACAACGAGAATAATATCGCATAACTCTTCGTCAGATACCCCAGCATCTTTTAGTGCTTGCACTTCATGATCACTTACAGAACCTTTTTTTTCAATAAGCCCTTTGCAAAAACGTAAAATTGCCTGAGATTTTGGATCGGTTGCAATCCCTTTTCTGGCTTTTACTATTTTCTCATCGGAAAGGCGCATGGCTTTAGCGATTTGCGAATGAGCTGCAATACAGTAAGTGCAGTTATTTTCTTGCGAGACAAGCAATGAGATCTGATGACGAAGTTCTGCCCCAAGTGAGCTCTTTTCGCTGCATTCACTTAAGCTTGAAAATGCCTGTACAGCTATAGGTGAATTTGCCATATAGCGAAACATATTTACTACTCGGCCAAATTTTTTTTTGATCATTGCAAAAATTGGCTCCACGCTGGGACCTGCTTCTTGATCAGTTATTGAATGCATGCGTTGCATATGTACCTCCGGTTTTAATAAGGTTTTACCTGGGATGAAATTTCTTTTCAAGTAGCAACCCTATGTTAGGAAAAATGATTATTAATGGTAAGATTCCTTATGCTCTTCATGGATTATATTGACAGCAAACAAACTAATGCTGTAGTGAGATGAAATATGAAAAAGATAATTAACATCCTTTTTTTCTTGTGTTCTCTAGGCCCTCTAAATGCCTCTAGAGAAGTTACAGAAGTACAAAATGCTGCGTATGAGGCCTATATCTATGCCTACCCACTTGTTTTGATGGAGATAACAAAAAAAAGCACGACCAACGTGCCCACTCCAATAGGCATGAAGGCACCTGTGGGCGTTTTTGCACACCAAAAGTATTTTGTACGCGATCTCCCAAATACAAACCTAGATATGCTCGAATCGCAAGCTTGGGTTGATCTTTCTCACGAGCCCTTTATCCTTGAAGTGCCTCGAGTAGAAAATAGGTACTATGAGATGCAGATGCTGGATGGGTGGACAAACGTCTTTGCCACAGTAGGTAGCTCTATCACAGGAAGCGGTTGGAAGGACTTTGCCATTACGGGACCTAACTGGAGCGGGCTTTTACCTAAGGGGGTTACTGAGCTAAAGTCCCCCACAAATCTTGTCTGGATACGATGTAAAATCTTTTGTAAAGGTACGCAAGAAGATTATGATGCTGTGCATGAGCTGCAAAGTAAATACGTTTTATTTCCTTTGAATCAGCTTGGGCGGGAATCAAGCTATAGCGGAATTCCGTCGAATTATCCTGAAACAGAAGACGAGACGGCAAAAGAAGTTGTTCAGCAAATGTCGGCAGTTACATATTTTCAGACCTTTGCACAAGCGTTAGCAACAAATCCGCCGTCACAAAATGATCGACCGATGATAGAAAAGATGGCAAGCCTTAGCATTACTGCTGGCGCTTCAATTAACACTTCTGCCCTTAATAAAGATGTGCTCTTGGCCCTAGAACATTCTACCAAGGCTCTTGCTTTGATCAAATCCTATAGCAAAGAGCATATAAATTCGATAAATGGCTGGACGGTAGATCTTGCAACCGGACAGTATGGTACAGACTACTTTCAGCGCGCAAGCGTAGCATTTACAAACCTTGGGGCAGATCTTCCACAAAATTTCATTGAGGCCCTTGCTTACAACGATGTACAAGGTAAAAGGCTTTCAGGTTCTGATCGCTATGTACTGCATTTACCACAAAGTCTTTCGCCTATAGCAGAATTATGGTCTCTTACTTTGTATGATGAGAATTTATTCCTCGTGCCGAATCCTTTGCACAGATTCAGCCTTAACTCTTTTCTTCCGCTGAAATATAACCAAGATGGCTCGTTAGATATCTATATTCAAACTGAATCACCCGGAATCGAAAAAGAGTCTAATTGGCTTATTGCCCCAAAAGGGCATTTTGTCCTCGCGCTCAGGCTTTATGCACCCCAAATACCGCTTGCTGCCTCATCATGGCAGGTACCTGGAGTCATAAGGCAAGAAACGCCGGGATTTTTCCACCGATTGTGGAAAAAACTCTTTGAATAACGCTAACTTGAGGATTATATGAAGTACTATATTGCCTTAGCACTTTCAGCGCTATGCTGTTTACTGTATGCAGATGGTGAATCTGAAGCTCGTCGAGAAGATATTGAGCGTCAAGAGCGTGAATACGAAAATCGCCAATACGAAAATAGGCAAGAAGAAAATGCCCGGCAAGAGCGCGAATATGAAAACCGGCAGCAAAATAGGGCCTAAACAATGGACTAAGCTCGTTTGAAAAAAAGCCCTTTTATCAAATCAAGAAGTACCATAAAGCCGAATACGCTTAGGATCAATAGGGCTATTTCAATAAGTTCTATTGGGTACATGAAGATGCCAAAATAAGCAAAAAAGCTTACTATGACTATGTCTGCAAGCGTGCTAATTAATAAAGGGGCCCCAGGGGCTATTTCCCAAAGAGGCAATCGCGTTCTCACTATGTATACAGTCGCAAGGCCGCTATATACGAGGAGTAAAAATACCCATGTATGAAGGCGAGCAAGTGATAGGTCAAAATACTCTCTACCTGCATGCACGAGTAAGAAAGAAAAAGCAAGCCACGCTGCAGCTAAGGTTATTGATGTTAAAAGTAGAAATTTAATATCCCAGCGGCACGGGGTAGGCTGAGGTCGCACAATGTCATATGCTATCGACATTGTGATAAAGTCATTGGCAAAAATAAGAAGCATTACGAGAAGAGGTGTAGTGATAAAAATATCGTAAAAGAAAAACCCAAAAACTAAGAAGAGGGTTATGTGAGCCGTTTTTACGATCTTATTTAGCGTGTAGGTAAGCATGCGGCGATAGACATCGCGGCCAAGCTTGATAGTATCTACAAGCAATTCTAAGCCAGGAAAGGTCAGTACAATGCTTGCTGCAGCCTTTGCTACATCGGTAGCTGTGGAAACTGCCACACCCATATTTGCCTTTTTTAAAGCAGGAGCGTCATTTACCCCATCGCCCGTCATCCCAACAATAGAGCCCTGTTTTTGCAATTTTTCCACAAGCATATACTTATCTTGAGGATAGACTCCTGCAAAGATGTCATACTCTAGTTCGTTAAGGGTTAGTATCTTCTCCCGCTCCCACGTACTGGAACCAATGCCGACTTTTAGTGCTATAGCTTGAGCTGTGCGGGCGTTGTCACCTGTTACCATTTTTACTGCTACTTGGAGTTCATGTAGCTCCTCTATAACGCGCTTAGACTCTTTTCGAGGAGGATCAGAAAACACTAAAAATCCTATAAACTGAAGTGGGGATCCCACTCCAACAACGACCACCCGATCACCTGAAGAGGACAACTGATTTGCTATTTCTAGCAAATGAGCATTATCTACAAGCACTCCCGGGGCCCCTTTTACGATATAAAGCTCTTTGCCATCTTCTTCTATAACCGCCTCAGTGCGTTTTTTCGCAGGATCAAAGGGAATAAGCTGCCTTATGCCTTTATACTCTGCAATATGAGCATCTTTTGCTGCCTTAAGTATTGCCATATCGATGGGGTCTTGGCTTGCAGCTTCTGATGCAAAACTTGCATAGCGTAAAAGTGTGTCTCTATCCATCCCTCCTATGGGCACAACGTTTATAAGGGCAAGCTCGTTTTGTGTCAAAGTGCCTGTCTTATCGGTAAAGAGCGTGTCCATAGATGCTGCTTCTTCTATGCTTGTGAGCTTTGTTACTAAAATTCCCTTCTCGGCAAGCGTTTGAGAAGCTACAGCTCGCATAAGCGTAAAGGCTGCAGGTAGGGCTACTGGGACGGAGGCAATAAGGATCACAAGGGAGTAGGGCGCAAGCTCAAGTAGGGGAATATGCTTCACATAGGCATAGGCAAAGAAAATGAGGACTAAAAGAACATCCAAGATTACAAGCGCTTTTACAATCTTTAATACTACCGTTTCTAGGTAACTTTCAGTTTTAGCAGTAGTTACTAGCTCTACAGTCTTTCCAAAAAAACTTCTTTTGCCAGTGGCTGTTACCAATCCAGTTGCAGCTTGTCCCTTGACAATGGAACCGGAATAGACTCTATCACCTGTAATCCTTTCAAGAGGCATTGCCTCTCCTGTAATCATGGATTGGTCTACAAGAATGCTTCCATCTATTATTGTAATATCTGCAGGTATAAAATCGCCAAGCCGAACGCGGATGATGTCCTGTGGTACAATCTCTGTAGCATCTACTTCTTGCCATATGCCATCACGCAGCACACGAGCTTTTATCTGCAGTTTTTTTCTGAGTAGCGCTAGCACCTTTTTAGCCTTTTCTTCCTGGGAAAAGCCCACTACAGCATTAAATACGAGCAAGAAAAGCGTGATGCAAGCCTCATCGTACTTTAAAAGAGCAATCTGAAGAATTAAGATGAGCTCCAGCATCCAAGCAATTGGCGTCCAAAACCGCAAGATAAAGCTTAAAAATGGGCGCCGTCTTTCTTCGACTATGGCGTTAGGGCCATATTCTTTACGTTTTTCTTCCGCCTCTTGCGACGTAAGCCCTGTCAGTATAAAGTGTTGTTGCTGCATATAAGCTTGAGGGCCCTAGCATTGTAGTTAAGAAATGACCATGTGAGGAATGATAAGGAATAGCACTACTAAAAATTCATAAAGCTCTCTTCTTCTTTCCATGGTCACCTTTGTTAAAGAAATTCGGCAATAAAATGGTTTACCGCTCTGTGACTTGTAGTAGGACTCATTATACCAATATTCAATTTCATCCTTGTTGTATATCGATTGCTTATGACAACGGTATATTAAAATCAAGATAAAAAAGTACCTATAGTTACAAAGACAAGGATGCCAGCAACACCAGCAAGTGCCCCCAAAGCGCGGTCGCAATAAAAGGGGCCGGCCCCTGCGATGTGCGATTCTTGTTGCAATTCTCTTGGCACTTAGAAGTAGCTGAGAAAAACGAAAAAAAACGGGGTCAGAAACGGAAAACGGGGTCAAAAACGGGGTCAAAACGGGGTCAAGCCTGGCATTCGGACATTCGGTTAAAAGGCTCAGACGGATAAGTTTGTGAAAAGGGCCGGATACTGCGATTCGTGCGATTTCAACGGTGAATCGCACGAATCGCAGTATCCGGCCCCTTTTTTTAACAATAAATTTTATAATGATGAGTAGGGAAATTTTCGCTAATTAAAAATTAGCGTTCAGACGCCACATCCTGGATTAAGTCTTTCGTGATGTTAATAGCTTCTTGCAGCTGCATGTTTTGCAGGGTGCGCTCGGCAGCCTCACGGTGACGCACGGCCGTCCAGTGCCGTAGCCACCGCTCGAGGGTGGCAGGGTCGGGCCGGCTCGCGAGCGGGGCGCGCTCCCGGCGCGGCGCCTCGCCGTCGCAGTCCGCGGCGACGCGTCGGGCGCCATGGAAGAGGGCCAGATAAATCTCCTCCTCGGGCAGGACGGGCACAAGGTTCCCGAGTGCTGTGAGGATCGTGGCACCGACCCCCCAACCCCCATCGCGGTT
>JAYRNE010000046.1:0-4122 GCA_041912355.1 Chlamydiales bacterium | reverse complement strand
GAGCGCACACGTTTTGTTGCCCTTGCCAAGTCCAAGTATTTTACTCAGGAGCTTCGTGAAAAGCTTGTCGTGGATCTTTTGAACGGCGAAACAATTAATGAAAAATTGTTTGGACTGCAGCTGGCATTCAATATAGAGCTTACGTACGTCTCTCAAATCATATCAGTTTTAAAAGAAGCAAATGAAGTAACAGAAGCTCACAAAAAGCTATTCACAACAATGCTTAGCCTATCGTTTTACTCACAAAAGCAGCTAGATCCTGAAGCGCTAAATAGCCTCAAAAGAGACCTTTTAGCACTCTCACAAAAATATGGTGTTGCCAAAGAATTTCCAGCTACTAGCATTAATGAAAAGGTGCGCCAGCTAAAGGTGACATCCCAAAAACTCCTACGCCAGTCAAGAAGTCCTAGCCCCGAAGATCCTGCCCTCTTTTTACAATCCATGCAAAAACGAAAACTCCGTGTCTCGCCTCTCGTGCCCATCCCAAGCCGAAAGCCTGACTCTCCCGACCCCGAATCCTCGGACGAAAAATAACCTCAAGCCCCAATAAATGATATGCCAACGGGCAATTATTGGGGGTACATTTGGGAATTGACTTCATTGTGAAAATTACAATATACTGTCCGCGAAAATCACATCACCGTTAGGAGGTTTATATGTGTAGAATGTATTTCGCCATCAGTTTTGCGTCTAGAGTTGCTTCTTTTGTCTTTACATCCCGCCTTACCTCCCAGCGTTGCAATAATAATTGCAATAATCAACAGTAATTTTTCCCTTTAAATTAAAGTTTATTTTTGCTAAATTAGTTATTGTTAACAGGATTTTTATGTTTTCAGATACTTTTGTACAATGGGCAGATACGCTCCTCTTTATTTCATGCATGCTGATACTTGTAAGCTGCATCTATATCACCGTAAAGCTGCGTTTTGTGCAGTTTCGCTTTTTTCCGGCCCTCTTTTCGCTGCTAAAGGCTTCATTTAGAAGTAAAGCTGATGTAAAGGAGACAATACTCCCCCACACAGCCCTTATTACAGCAATGTCAACTACACTTGGCATTTCTACTATTGTAGCCCCCGTTATTGCCTGTAACCTAGGTGGACCTGGCGCATTAGTAGGTTTTTTACTTACGGCCTTTTTTGGTAGCGCAGCTACCTATGCTGAAGTAAACCTCTGTATAACCCACCGCAAAAAAACAGAATCAGGCACGATCATGGGTGGACCTATGCAGTACTTAAAAGCCATATTTTCGCCATTTGCTGCAAAGTGGTATGCCGTTTCTTGCCTTATCCTTATGCTGGCATGGTCAGCAGCGCAGGCGAACCAAGTTGCTGCTATTTTGGACTCCCCTCTTGTTGAAGGGTATCGAGTTCCCACCATGATTACTGCCACAGCTACCTCTCTTTTTGTCCTTGTCATGCTTATGGGGGGCATTAAGCGCGTGGGCTGGTTTTCGATGGTGCACGTGCCGCTTATGTTTGTAATCTACGTTGGCTCTTGCCTCTATATTGTGGGGTCAAATTTAGATAAAATGGGCGCCATTTTCGGCGAAATTTTTTCTTCCCTATTAGCGCCACAAGCAGTTGCTAGCGGCGTTGCTGTTGGAGGTGCTGTTAGCGGTCTTCGCTGGGGAATTTTTAAAGGCATACAGTGCTGCGAAACAGGTATTGGCACACAAACTATGCCCCACTCAATGGCTGAAACCCAAAACCCCGTTGCCCAAGGGCTGCTTGCGATGCTGTCGACCTATACAGCAGGCATTGTTGCCTTTTTGTCAGGCTGCGTGGCCCTTCTTACAAAAACCTGGCAAGACCCAAACTTGCCCCTCGGCATGAGCATGGTGGCAGCCTCATTTGAGATGTACTTTTCTTCATTTGGTATTTTAATAATTACCATAGCATCGCTCCTTTTTGCCTCAGGCCCTATTCTTGGCAACTGCTACAACGGCAGCCAGTGCTTTACCTTCTTAACGAACAATAAGCGGCTAAAGGCCTACTACGTGCTCTCTGCCGTCATGGTCTTTTTTGGAGCTATTGCTGATGTGAAGACGCTCTGGTCTCTCATGGACATCGTGTTAGCAGCTTGCGCATTGCCCCACATAGCGTGCCTTGTAGTCTACGCCTACAAAGAAGCAAAGCAAGGCTCAGTCCTCACCCAAGAAATGGTCGTGGCTTAAACAAGAGGATTAAGCTAAGAATAGCTCCCGGTAATCAGCCTGAAAGGCTGTGATATAAAAGCCTAGGGCATCGCCCTAGGCAGGCTGAGAAAAGAAATTGCAGGCTGTAGGCCTGCGTTATAGTGAGTACTGCAGATGCAAGGCACCTAAATAAGATTCGCACCTTCAGCGCTTACTATAACGCAGGCCTACAGCCTGCAATAGAGTTTAGGCCATATTCCTAGGGCGATGCCCTAGGCTTTTATATCACAGCCCTTCAGGCTGACTAGGTCGCTCTTATTCTTTGCTTAACCCGCCTTGCAGCTAAGCCAGAAACGTAAACTGCCGCAACACTAAATACCACCAAATACACCCCGGCAGAAGCCGCATAGCCTGTCGCTTTATAGAGCCACAGCGATATAAACGCAGTGGGGCTGCCAAGAATTTGTGAGCCTAAAGCATATCCTAAAGACAAAATGGTATAGCGGCTTTCATGTGGCACCTGCTCACATGCCCATGCATGATAGGGCGCGCTAAAGGCCACCCCAGCAATAACAAAAAGGCACCTTATTGCCACAATAAGGCTCGCACTTGCACCATCGAGCAAAAAGAAAAGGGGCAGGCCAGTAACTGCCAAAAAGAGTGCTGCAAGCTGCATCACGCGCTCTTTGCCATAGCGATAGGCAAGATAGCCACAAAGTGGCAAAATTACCATATCTAAGACAAGAAGGTAGCTATTAATGCGCATAACCTCTGTTTTAGATAGTGTGGTCACAAGGGGCAAAAAGCCATTCATCATGGTAAATGCCACCCCATAGGTAATATGGGAAAAGCCTGCCATAACCATAATAGCCACTAAAGGCCCTGCATATTCCCTCACAGTCGCGATTAGCGGGGCTTTATTAGGCTTAGCGGGTGGAACAACCTCATCCTGCGAAAAACGCAATGCAAGGCCAAATAAGGCGGTAAATGACCCTCCCCAAAAGAGGTAGCGCCACGCCTCCTCTATAACCTCCATACCCGAAAGAAGGGTAACTAGCCCTGAGGCAAGGAGTATTCCCCCAATAGTCGAGGCATCATAAATACTACTCAAAAGGCTCCGTTTAGGGCTTTCAGTCTGCTCAAGCACATAAATTGCGCCCCCTACGGTCTCCCCCGCCATACAAAAGCTCTGCAGCATGCGTAAAAATGCCAACAAACAGGGCGCTACTATGCCGACATCCCTATAAAGCGGCAAAAAGCCTATAGCCATAGTGACTAGTGCCATGCCGAGTAGCGACAGGGACAAGGCCTGCTTCCTGCCAAAGGCATCCCCAATCCACCCAAAAAAGAGCGACCCAAGCGGTTTTGTCACCATGCCAAGTGGCAGCATGCCATAAGTTAAAATAAGCGAAGTAAGAGGGTCACTTTCAGCAAAAAAGAGCGGCGCCAAAAATGGCGCCAAGCAGCCAAACAGTGCGTTATCATAATGTTCAAGGATGTTGCCGATAATCCCGGCTACGCGCCGTCCTGACCTTGACATACCTACCAGTTTGTTAAATCAAGAGTTAGTATAGCACGCTATTTTTTGGATTACTAGTGAATTGCTGTGGATATACTTGTAATGAAATACGATTGGCACTATTTTTTAGGTACAAAATTCTACCTTTTTCACAATTACAAAATTAAATACATGCCGAATGCTTTTGAAAATTCCATTTATACATTTCCTTAAGTTGCCTACTTATTAGCCAATGCTTTTAAGCGAGCCTCTGCACTTTTTACATTGTTTATGTGATGGAAGGAGAGTTCACGAACAGGTGATAGCGCTTCAAGCTCTCGAATGAATTCGTTAATTTCTGCATCGTCAAGGTTGAGGTTCTTTAAAAATCCTATCAATTCAGGGATATCTTCACTACCTGCATAGGTCGCGGATCTGTCACTTTGGAGCAATTTTTCAGCCGTTTTTCCTAGTTTTTCTTCTTCAGGTC
>JAYRNE010000045.1:0-3545 GCA_041912355.1 Chlamydiales bacterium | reverse complement strand
TGAACCTTTGCCTGCTCAACAATTCTGCCTGCATACATCACTGCAACATAATCGGCAATTTTGGCAACAACGCCCATATCGTGGGTAATAAAAAGCAGGCTCATGCCAAGCTCTTTTTGTAGCTGCATCAGCAAATCTAGCACCTGGGCTTGAATCGTTACGTCAAGAGCAGTAGTAGGCTCATCGGCAATAACCAGTTTAGGGCGATTCACAAGTGCCATGGCAATAAGCAGGCGCTGCCTCATGCCGCCAGAAAGCTCGTGTGGATAGGCACTAAGACGTCTCATGCAGTCAGAAAAGCCAACTTGACGCAGCATGTCACTCGCTGCAAAGTAGCGGTCATCATATGTTGGGTAGATATCTTTGCACATAGACTCCATAAGCTGGGTACCTATCTGCAAAGTAGGGTTTAGGCAGCTTAAAGGGCTTTGCGGAATGAAGGCAAGGTCCTTACCTCGTATGCGACGCATCTCTTGGGGTGTTTTTTCTAATAGGTTCTGCCCTTCGAATAAGACTTTGCCACTTGCCACCTTTGTGAGCGGTGAGCGAAAGAGGTTCATGATGGCCATAGCAGTAATAGTCTTGCCAGAACCAGATTCACCGACAAGCGCTAATGTTTCGTGTGGATAGAGCTTAAATGAAACATCGCGTAAAAGCGGCTCTCGGCCGTGTGGCGTGTCAAGTGTAACTACGAGGTTTTCTACAGATAAAAGCGGCTTTTCTTTACTCATGCAGGCTCCTTTATCCGCTGCGTAAGAAACTTACGAGATTGTGGATCCAGCATATCGCGCAAGCCATCCCCAAGCAGGTTAAAGGCAAAGATCGTCATTGTAATCGTAACAGAGGGGATAAAGAGGCGCCATGGATAAAAGCGCATTGCTCCAAGCGCATCACTTACAAGGGAGCCAAGGCTTGCTAAGGGGGGCTGTATGCCGATACCCAAAAAGCTTAAAAAGGCTTCAGCAAATATAGCCTGAGGAATGCTCAGCATGACAATGCACGTTACAGGGCCAGCAATGTTTGGCAAGATGTGACGGCGAATGAGCCCAGGCATTGTAACGCCTAAAGAGCGTGCAGCACGAACGTACTCTGTCTGTTTAATACCGATGACCAAGCTTCTTGTAATTCTTGCCATCTGTATCCAGCCTATAATGATCATCGCAGCAATGATTGGGGCAAAGCCTGGCCCAATAATCACCGTAATCAAGATAACGAACAATAGATAAGGCAAGCAAAAGATCATCTCAGCAATGCGCATCATCACATGATCTGTAGTGCCGCCAGAAAGCGCTGCCGTCATGCCCCAGCTTACACCAAGGCATAGATCTACTAAAGCAGCAATAAGTCCGATTTCTAAAGAAATTCTGAGGCCCACACAAACGCGCGTCCACATATCGCGTCCAAGTTCGTCCGTACCAAAAATATGTTCCCACGAAGGTGGGAGGTTTTTATGAGGAAGGTCTGTTTGCTGGTAGGAGTAGGGGCTAAGTAGTGGCCCAAAAAGAGCCATAGCTACAAGGACACTCAGAATAATAAGGCCAATCAAGATGCTCTTATGGCGCACTATAATAGACAAGATGGAGCGGGCAGGCGCTACTTTTGGCTCATTCTCAGCAAGAATTTTTTCTCTCATCTCATCTGAGAGGGGCATAAAATCGGTATTCATGTTACGACTTGCACCTTCTTTGTTTTTAACAAGCTCTTTGCCTCAGGGTTTAGTAGCGCACATATAAGATCTATCACTGTGTGATTAAAAATCAGTAATATACTGTAAAAAAGGGTAAGCCCACCAATTACAGGAAAGTCGCGGTTAATAACGCTATTGACAAACCATAATCCAAGACCTGGAATTCCAAACACCCGCTCTACTGCAAAGCTACCCACTAAAACGTTTGTCGTAACAGGCCCAAGATAAGAAAGTATGGGGATAATGGCATTTTTAAGAACGTGCACAAAGATAACGCGCCTTTCTGTTAAGCCTTTAAGGCGAGCAACCTGCACGTACTCTTTGGTAAAGACTTCGAGCATATTCACCCGTAAAAGCCTTGCAATATAGCATGTAGGGCCAATAGCAAGCGCTAAAGCGGGGAGTATGGTGTGCGAAAAGGTGCCCCAGCGAGCTACTGGAAAGATCGGAAAGTAAAAGGCAAAAAGAAACTGCAGGCCTGCTGCTAGAACAAAAGTAGGAATCGACACCCCAAGTACAGCACACGAGGTTAGTGCTACATTTGAATAGCCTCGCGATTTTAACGCACCAAGCGTGCCAAACAATATCCCGCATGGAATAGCAAATAAAAGTGCTTCAAGCCCAAGAGTTGCTGATATTGGCAAGCCCCCAAAAATAATCTGGTTTACCGTTTGCGAGGTATATTTAAGTGATGGGCCAAAATCAAATGTAAAGACCTGCAAAATATAGCGGGAGTACTGAAGATGCAACGGATCTTTAAGCCCATAATAATGCTTTATGGCTTCTAGAGTCTCTGGAGGGCAGGCAATAGCCTCTTCTGCAAAGGGGTCTCCTGGGACAAGGTGCATGAGGATAAACGTAGCCGTTGCTATCGCGAAAAGCGTTAGCACTGATATCCAAAGCCGCCTTAGAAGAAAATTACAAATTGCTTCTAGCACATTTACCTTACAAATTAATAACTTCGACCGAATCTTTTACCCAGCGTACTGGGTGCCAAATATTACCCTTATACTCGTGCCCGTGCCCGTGCCCGCGCCCGTGCCCGAATGTTTTGCTAGCGTGCATAATGCAAACTATCTAACGCGCCATATGATGCCTAATGTATGGGCTGTAAAGCATCGGGCACGGGCTCGGGCACGGGCTCGGGCACGAGTGCTATAAAGTTTAGGGCCGAGAAGGCGTCTCGCTACGCGCCATCTTCGTTAACATTGATACAATCCGCAGCAACAAATCTCTGCCTTGAAGGTACACATTTTCATCCAATATTCTAAGTCGCTCACAGACATCAAGAATGCTTGCGCATTCCGTTGCAGATCGCTTTGCGATCCTATAAAACCTGGCTTTTTCACTAAAAGAATATTCACCCGCACCTTCCGCAATATTTAGCGGGATGGATGTCCCAGCTCGCTGCAACTGATCCGCTAAATAGGCTTTGCCTCGCGGCAATTGGTCCACTATCTCGCTTATTAAAATAACCATGTCCAAGGCAACTTTGTAAACATCCCATTTTTCATGATCAAAAAAAACAGGTGGAATAGTTCTAGGTACGTTTGTGATGCAACTTTCTGACATATACACCTCAGATTACTCTGGCCCTTATCTCACAACACACTATCAATTAGTTTGCCCCTTTCGCGCAACAAAAAAAAGGCTAAAGGCAGCATCTAGCGAGGCAGGTGCCGGCCCATAGCTTGCTACAGCTGCCCGAGCGGGAGGGAGTACGCCCACATCATTTGATGAGGCTGCTGCAAGGAGAAAAATACTGGAATTCACCTCATATATTTTTTTAATAAACGCTTGCTGCTCAGGGGATTTCCAGCAATTTGCTGTTACAAGAACTATAGCCTCTTGTGCTTTT
>JAYRNE010000044.1:0-3921 GCA_041912355.1 Chlamydiales bacterium | reverse complement strand
AAAGCTTCTTCCTTTAGGGGAGTATATTACAAGCATCACCGTAATGGTGCAGGAAGAGGTTGCAAGGCGCCTCTGTTTTTCCTGCGCGCCAAAGGACTATGTGGCCTTTACCCTCTATTTGCACTACTATAGCCGCCCTCACTATGGCTTTACTGTGTCGCCAAAGTGTTTTTATCCTGCACCAAAGGTGCACTCTAGTGTTATGCGGCTTGATCTTGATAAACGATATCCTGTGGCAGATGAAAAGGCCTTCTTTGCCTATGTAGATGCGGCCTTTTCTCACAGGCGTAAGATGCTAAAGGCAACCTTAAAGCCCTGGTTTTCGCACGAACAGGTGGAAATGGCGCTTTCCAAAATAGGAAAGGCCCCAACAAGTCGACCTGAAGAGCTTTCTCTTGAAGAGTGGGTGCGTTTTTATTCTTTTACAAGCCAGCCACAAACAACGTAGCAGTAGGTGCCAAAAAGTGCTGTGAGTAGCAGGAAGGTGCCTACGCGGTCAACAGCGGTAATTTCTTCAGCGTCTCTTCGAAAGTGATCAAAGACAGTGTTTGTTACCCAAGCGCTACCGATAAAGCCTGCTGGCATAAGTATAAAGAGTAAAAGGGGGGCAAACATTTGCATAGTATCTTCTCAAGTAAAAAGAAATTCAATTATATCATGGCTTAGGGTTATTTGTACATAGTTGATGGTGCAGAATGCAGTATACACTCGTGCCTGAACATGGGCTGGGGCACCTCGAGTTTGGATGTTTTGGCGAAGCTATTTGGAGTGACTCACTTTAGTGAGTCTCTTGTAAGGCCGATTTATCGGCCGGAATAAAGTCATCTTCAATCGTGACGAAGTCTGTTTTAAATGAAAGAACGGTATCGCGATATTGTTTTTCGGCGGTTTCAAAAAACCATGAAGCCGAACACCATTGATACTGTCGCGCATCGGAAACAAGTTTATGCTTTACGGGATTATTCATGACATAATTTATACGTGCATAATACGAGTTAGAGTATGTTAAACAAGTGTCCCAATATTGATGCCAGACCTTTCTTCCTGTAGTGTTATCAATTTTATTTAACATCACAGCGCTGTTCCCATGAATACCTCTTATCAAAAGTGGTAAATTTTGAGGGCATGATGAATTGCTTATGATAAGGTGATAATGGTTGGTAAATACCGCCCAGCTCTTAAGTTCCCACAAAAATTTCGCACTTTGTTCAAAGATAACTGATTGAAGCAAAGAGAGCTTTGTAGGGGTGTCAAATAGATGTTTCTTATGTAAAGTAGCAGCTGTAATGCAATAGGTGCCTTTTAGGTCAAATTTATGCGCAGGCTCATGGCTATAGTTTGAATTAAGAAACATGTGATCTATCCTATTTGCATGGAGTATTTTAACCCAAGGTTGTTTTTCTAGTAACTTGATTTAGGATGCGCTGAATGAGCTCAAAAGGGCCGATGAATCGGCCTGAAAAAAAACTCACTAAAGTGAGTCACTCCAAATTGCTTCGCCCAAATGTCCAAACTCGAGGTGCCTGAGCACTGGCTAGGGCATGGTTGAAAAGGGATTTTATTGTTTTGACTCCATGGTTATTATTCCTTCAAGCTGGTAAAATGGACTTATGGACAAACAAGAACTACCCCCCCTAGTTTTAAGCACAGTGCAGGCTGGGTTTTCATCGGCGGCTGATGAGCATATAGAAACGTACTTAGATCTTAACGAGCTTGTTGTAAAGCATCCGGCAGCAACGTTCTTTGTGCGGGCTTCTGGTAATTCTATGCATGATGCTGGCATTCATGCAGGTGATATACTCGTTGTAGACCGATCGCTTGCGCCTGTAAGTGGCAAGATTGTCATTGCATGCCTTGATGGGGAGTTTATGGTAAAGCGGCTGATGATAAAGGGCAAAACTGTAACCCTAGCCTCAGCAAATCCGCAGTATC
This sequence comes from Chlamydiales bacterium, assembly GCA_041912355.1. Taxonomy (GTDB): domain Bacteria; phylum Chlamydiota; class Chlamydiia; order Chlamydiales; family FEN-1388; genus SZAS-7. The sequence continues at coordinate 1,989 of JAYRNE010000044.1, read as the reverse complement.
CAGATGTAAGGATAAATCCTGAAGAGCGGGATTTTCGCGTATGGGGCGTAGTTACCTACGTTATCCATGCATGCTAGCGCTTGTTGATGCCAATAACTTCTTCGTCTCCTGCGAAAGGGTCTTTAACCCCAAATTAGAGGGTAAGCCCGTTGTTGTGCTTTCAAGTAACGATGGCTGCGTTGTTGCTCGTTCGCAAGAGGTAAAAGCCCTCGGTGTGCCTATGGGGGCGCCCTATTTTGAATATGAAGCGCTCTTTAAAAAGTATGGCGTCTTTGTCTTTTCATCTAATTTTGCACTCTATCTTGATATGTCGCGCCGCCTCATGCAGGTAGTGCGCTCTATGGTGCCGGCTATTGAGGTTTACTCTATTGACGAGGCATTTATCCTTCTTGATGGCATTCCGGAGGTGGAGATAGAAGGCCTCATGCATGCAATGCGAAAGCGCATTATCGATTGGATAGGCCTTCCTGTAAGTATAGGAGTTGCTCCTACAAAGACGCTTGCAAAGCTTGCTAATCACCACGCAAAAAAAGAGGGTGTATACATTCTGCAAGAGGCTAAAAGGCAAGCTTGCCTTGAAGCCTTTCCCGTTCAGGAAATATGGGGTATTGGCAGAAGGCTTGCTGAGAGGCTGCAGAAAAAGGGTGTCTATACCGCCTGGCAGCTAGCATCGTTGAGTGACGCTTGGCTTAAGAAAGAGCTTACTGTAGTTGGCCTTCGTCTTGCCTGGGAACTTAAGGGGATCTCGTGCCTAGAGCTACATGAGTGTCAAGACCCTAAAAAGTCTATAAGTACAGCAAAGTCATTTGATAAGCCATTAGAAGCTCTTGATGATCTGTTAGCTGTCCTCGCAGACTATACAGCCTACATTGCCGAAAAGCTCAGGGAGCAAGAGAGCCTTGCTTCTTACATCAACGTCTTTCTTACCACCAACTACCATAAAGCTGATGAGCCTCAGTATTCTCAAGATGCTTCTTATGTCCTGCCAGAGCCTACTGCCTACACACCTACCCTTATTCAGGCGGCCAAAAGTGCCTTAAAGAGCATATATAGGTCAGGGTATAAGTATAAGAGGGTGGGGGTGTTGCTTGGTAATTTCGTGTCTGAACAGGTGGTGCCGCTTGATCTTTTTGACACAACATGCGTAAAAAGGCGCGAAAAAGAGACAAAAGCTATGCAAGTCTTAGACTCTCTTAACGAAAAGTGGGGAAAGAAAACCCTCTACTTTGCCTCCCAAAAGCCCCGTAGCGTTGCGAAGAGTTTTTGTACGCCCCGCTACACCACCAGTTGGGATGAGCTATTTACGGTGTGATAGATTTTGCTAAAAGGACCTAAAGGACAACAATAACCGTGATTGTTGTCCTTTAGGTCCTTTATGTCCTTTTGGTCCTTTTGTCCTTTTCAGCCTTCGTTCTGGAGGTTCGTGATAAGCTCTTCGTTCTCTTGGATTTCAGAGAGAAAGCGCTCTAGAACCCGTAGGACAAGTCTTGAAGTGTTGTAGATGCCTGAGATTGTGAAGGCCATTTCTAGTTTGGGCTTTGGCTGGGTGTTAAGGGCTATAAGAACTAGTGTATGTGGTTCAGTGTCAAGCTTTTCTGGAACAATCCAGATAACAAACTGGTCATTGAAGAGAGTGATTTTGTCTTTTGATTCTACAACATGGAAAAAGCGTGTAAGGCTTGTTGTTGAGTCGTTTTCGATTTCTTCATGAAGCAGGCCAAGCTTTTGCAAAAGCTTTAGGTCCACCTGTACAATCCCGTCTGGAATCAGTTCCGGAAGGCGGTTGATGAATTGTTCGTAAGACGAATCTAGTTCTGCTATTTTATCCATTAGGGGGTCCTATTCTCTTTTCTTGTTCATTTCCCCCTCTTTAAAATTTTTGTATAACATATGTCAAGGGTCTTTTACGAAAAAGTGCATTTTCCCTCAGAAAAAGGACTGCAACAGCGCGGAAGCGTTTTGGAGTGCGGGGCAGTTATGCACCGCTTT
>JAYRNE010000043.1:0-2792 GCA_041912355.1 Chlamydiales bacterium | reverse complement strand
TACTTATGTTATTAACGCATAGGGAGAGGGGCCCCATGGTTAGTATCGAGGATCCTTTTAGCCTCTTCAACTGCTGAATTTAGGATTATTATCCTTCACTCTTTTCGAGTGCCGCTCGTACTGTTTCAGGGCTTGCTGGCCCTGTAGCATTTTTTAAAGGGGCAAATATTTCTTCCCTTGGCATCAGCAACACCTCTGTTTTTTGGCTTAGGGGTAAGAGGTCGAAAATGAAGTATTCGGATTTATAGAAATAGTCTTCTCGGCCGTTGTAGCGGACCTTTTTTTTGGCTTTATGAAGGGGCAGGATTGTTGGGGGATTTATAAGAACCCTTTCAATAAAGGCCATGCTAAAGGCAAAGTAGGAGATGTTAGCGAGGGGGTATTTAAGAGTGCCTTCTGGGGTGACTGCTAGACGCTCTGAATCTGGCATTTCTGAATATTCTATGCAGAGTACTTTTTCCTCTTTTTCTATAAGTACCCCAACCTGCTCTTGAGGCGCTTCTCGCTTTATGCCAATGAGTGTTACGTCGTTGTTGTGAAGGGCATTAATGCCCACAAGATATGGTTCGAAGGGATTGGCAAGGGCGTTATCTACGCTGAAGGTGATAATGTGCTGAATGCCTAATGACTTCCACAAGGCAAGGTGGCCACTTTTTTTAAAGTGCCAAAAAAGAGCGCCATTGCCATCTGGTGCTGTTAGGGAGACGTTGTTGCCATCACCATCTTGTAGAGGCAGGTTTTCCTGCATAAAAAAGGCAACTTGCTCTTTATTTAGGCCAAAGTAGTTTGCCTTTTCAAAATGCTCTATAGTGGCATCGTGTGTGGCATCAGAGGTCATAATGGCAAGACGCAGCATTTGCCCATACTTTTTTGAAGCTTTAAGGGTTCTTTCAGCAAAAAGCTCAAAGAGACTTTTGTTTTCATACACGGGAAAGCAGCCTTTTGGCGCGTCATAGCCAAGGCGCGATCCATGGCCGCCAGCTGAGATTATAGCGCCAACTTTTCCGTGCAAAAGGGCCGCATCGCCTGCATCTTTATAGGCTTTATCAGGGCATATGATGTGGCTTACAGGTTTGTAACTATCTGGCAAGGCGTGGATCATTATTTACCGTCTTTAGTATTGCAGAATATACTTCATCAACAGAAATGGTTGTCATGCAGCGAAAGTCTATAGGGCAGGTGCGCCTGTAGCATGGGCTGCAAAGAGTATGTTTATGTATAATTGTTCCCCCGCCATAGGGCCCTGTTTTAATTTCGTTTGTTGAGCCGAAGATGGCAACGAGGGGTGTTGAAAGGGCTGCTGCTACGTGCATGGGGCCGCTATCGTTTGTGACAAGGCAGTTTGAGAGGGATAGCATAGTAGTAAAGGTGCGAAGCGATGTTTTGCCGGCTACATTTTGTACATTTGGGCCAAATCCCTTTGTGATCGCGTCAACTAAGGGCTTACTTACATTGTCACCAAAAAAGAGCACTCGTACATCAGGATGCATTGCAAGACGCGCGGTAAGCTCCTTAAAGCGTTCTTCAGGCCAGCACTTTGCAGAACCAAAGGCAGCTCCAGGGTTCATGCCGATAAGAAGGTGATTCTTCTCTATGCCGAGCTCTGAAAGGATTTTTCTTGCAGCTTCTTGTTCTTCTGTAGTGAGGTAGAGCTTGGGGCAGGTGGAACTTTGGCCTATTCCAAGTGGCTCTAAAAGCCTTTTATAGGTTATTACCTGGTGTTCATATTCTTCGTTTGGTGGTACTTTGAGTGGGTCAGTGAGTAGGAGGCTTCTCAGATGGTCTTTAAACCCAATTCTCTGCTTAATATTACCCTTGTAAAACCACCATGCTGAAGAAAAGGAGCGTGTAAGCAAAATTCCTGCATCAAACTCACCCTGTTGTAGCTCGTTCCAGATGCGATTTTTTTCTTCAGCTTGCCGCTTTTTATCAGAAGCAAAGACAATGAAGTTATCGATATGAGGGTTTGCTTCAAGAAGGATCTTAATTGCATTGTGGCAAAGCACGGTAAGGGAGCAATGAGGAAGCGCCTTTTTAATATCTTCTAGTACGGGCGTTCCCATAACAGCATCGCCAAGCCAGTTAGGCATTCGCACACAGATTTTTTGCATAATTTTACATTTCTCGCTTTAAAGAACCAGTATACAGCAACTTATAAAAACAAAAAAGGATCAAAAGGACAGCAATATACATCGCTTGTCCTTTTGGCCCCTTTTTGGCAAGATGAGGCATGAGGGAAGAGGCTTTATGACAAAAACAATTTTAGCCATGCTTTTTGTGCTTATACAGGCTCAAGGGTATTGCCAACTACGCCTAGAGCCGTGCAGCAAAAGGGTTAGCAAGGTCGATGTTGTTTACACATGGGTAGATGGTAGCGACCCTATCTGGCAGCAAAATTATGCCCTTGCAAAAAGAGCACGCTCTCATCCTAAGACTAAAGATGCGATAACTAAAGCGCGCTTTAGGAACCACGATGAGCTTAAGTATTCTTTGCGTTCCATATGGAAGTATGCCCCCTTTGTCAACCACATCTATATTGTAACGGCAGATCAGATGCCTTGTTGGCTAAAGCCCCATCCAAAAATAACAGTCGTAGCACATAGGGAGATTTTTCTAAACCAGCAAGACCTGCCTACATTTAACTCTCAGGCTATTGAAGCAAATCTACATCGCATACCTAACCTTAGCGAATGCTACCTCTATTTTAATGACGATGTCTTTTTGGGAGCGCCTATGAAGCGGCAGGATTTTTTTTCAAAGTCCGGAAAGCCCAAGATGTTTTTAGCAAGCTG
>JAYRNE010000042.1:0-3105 GCA_041912355.1 Chlamydiales bacterium | reverse complement strand
CACGCTGCTCAAAAACCTGCCCCTGACCACGACAGCGTGTACAACGCTTTACGCCATTTGGGTTTGTTGTGCGCTTGCCATGGCAAGTATCGCACACTACATAGTTTGTGATAGCAAGCTCTTTGTCTACGCCGCGGACGGCCTCTTCAAAGCTAATGCTCATATTCACACGCTTTGATGCCCCTTGTTGGGCATAACCGCCTCCAGGCCCACCTTCAAAACCGCCTCCCATGCCACCAAAAATATGCTCAAAGGCACCCTCTCCGCCAAAAGCGCCCATAAAGGTGCGAAGAGCTTCGTCCATAGAAGCGTATTGCGCACCTCCACGTCCTGCTCCCGCTTGCGCGTGAACGGCATCGGCACCATAACGATCGTACATCGAGCGCTTTTGATCGTCGCTTAGTACTTCGTAGGCCTCAGAGATCTCTTTAAACTTTTTTTCGGCTTCTTTGTCGCCAGGATTGCGGTCTGGATGATACTGCAGGGCCTTTTTTCGGTAGGCCTTTTTAATATCATCTTGCGATGCACCCTTAGCGACTCCTAGCACTTCATAGTAGTCGGTCATAATCATAAAAAATATGGGACAGTATTATGCGCGCTGCTTCTTGTATTTAATAGCAGCTTTAGACTTGGCGCGCTTTTTTACAGATGGCTTTGCATGAAAGCGATGGGCTTTAACAGCCTTCATAACGCCTTCCTTATCCAGACGCTTCTTCAACGCTCTTAGCGCTTTGTCAATTGAATCGCCAGGTCGAACCTTCACACTTGTCATGTACACTTCCTATTTGAGTTAATGAATAAAGATAAGATGTTACTGAAATACGACATAAATCGCAATGGGAAAAAGGCACCAAAATCGCCTTTTGGTCCCTTTATTGCTTTTTCTCTATTTCGGCTTGGGTAAGGCGCAAATAACGCAGCTCCAAAGTCCCATCCACAGAATAAACTTTATCAATAAAGTTTTTCCTTGCTTCTTGCAGCAATTGCTTTGCAGATGGCCCTGTTTCAAATACAGTAGGCAAAACTTGCCCCTCCAGCCTTTTGGCTAAGGGCGCCCAAGCTGGTGTGGCAACATACGGTATACTCCGTACAAGCGCCACAAATTCATCGAAGGGCACTAGCTTTTCTTCTCCTATAAAGCTCACTCCATCCTCCCCTACGCGCCCTTCTTGTACATAAACGCCACCTGTTTTGGCGTCGATGGCAACAAGAAAATTCCCCCTAAAGTCTACTGGGGGAAGGTAGCCTCGGAGACTACTTATACCCACTAAAGGAATACGAGATCCTATAGATAGAGCTTTTGCACAAGCGGCGCCTACTCGTAAACCCGTGTATGAGCCAGGACCGCGGCCTACTGCCACATATTCTAGATCCTTTACTTTTACGCCAGCATCATTCATAAGCTTATGCAGGGCAGGTTCTAAAAGACGAGAGTTTGCAAGGCCAAGCACAAGCTCCTTTTCGTGCACAACTCTATCACCATCAGAGAGTGCTATCAGGCCTTTTGCGGTTGCTGTTTCAATGATAAGGAACATGAACTTCTGGAATGCCTTTTTGGTAGTAATCCACTAACGTATTTTGAATTTCTATCGAAGTTTTTAGCGTAAGCACCTTGTCAGCAAGAGCCTGGGCATCTTTCTTTGTGGTACTTCGAACTACATGCTTAATAAGTGGTAAAAATCGCGATGCTACAGAAAGCTCCGTAATTCCTAACCCTATTAATAGCGGCACAAAACGCGGATCTGATGCAATCTCTCCACATACACATACAGGCACATTTTCATGATGAGCTGCCTGCACGATCACCTTCACAAGTCGCACAACACCTGGATGAGTAGAAGTAAAGAGGTCATTTCCAAAGTCTCTTGTGCGGTCTATTGCAAGTGCGTACTGAATTAGGTCGTTTGTACCTATCGACAAAAAGTCGCACTCTCTAGCAAGTAGGTCAGCAATCATGGCAGCAGAGGGCACTTCAACCATGCAGCCAAGCTTTATCGTAGTTGGCACTTTTTTACCCTCTTTTAAAAGGGCATCATAGGCGCGATAGACAACATCTTTTGCTTCTCTAAGCTCTGATACACTTGAAACCATGGGAAATAAAATTCGCACATCACCAGAACTAGCAGCACGTAAAACCGCCCTCACCTGCACGCCAAAAAGCTCTTTTTCGCGAAGCAAAAAGCGAATAGCACGGGCGCCAAGTGCAGGATTATGTTCTTTAGATTGCGGCAATCCCGAAATCACCTTATCCATGCCAATGTCAAAGGCTCTGATAACTACAGGAAATCCTGTCATGTGATCTACAAGGCTTTTATAGACATCATACTGCTCTTCTTCATTTGGAAACGCGCCACGGCCAAGAACCAAGTATTCAGAACGGAAAAGCCCAACGCCCTCAGCTCCATACTGCTGAAGAAGCGAAAAGTCATCAGAAATTTCGACGTTCGCCGAAAGCCTAATCCGTTCGCCATCAACGGTCATCGAAGGCAAAACGCAGGCATTTTTAAGCTCGTCAAATTTATTTTGGATATGGTCTCGAAGAGTTTGATACTCACGTAGAGTCTTTTCACTTGGATTAAAGATTATCTTACCAAGTAGCCCATCCACTATCACTAGGCCATTTTTACATTCTTTTGGTATCTTTCGAAAGTCTATATTTGCAACGTAAGGAATACCTTTAGCCTTCGCAACAATCGCCATGTGTGACATTGATCCACCGGCAAGTGTAATAAAGGCAGCTACCTGCTGGCGGTTCGCTTCGGCGGCATCTGAGGGTGTAATGCTATTGGCAAAGACTATAGACCCCGCAGGAATTGATCTTAGGCTTACATCTGTATTTTTACTGAGGTAGTTGAGCACGCGCTTATAAATATCTTGAACTACTTCAAAGCGCTGCTGAAAAAAGGGATCTTGGATTTTTCGAAATTTTTGGCTAATGCCCTTCATCACTTTGCTAAGAACGTACTCGGCATTTTTACTTACAGAGACAATTTCCTCTTCAACCTGAGCATTAAGCATCGGATCTTCTGTAAGCTGCACATGGGCCTCAAGCACCTGAGAGCCATCTTTTATCCCCTCTAGCTCTAAAGAATCTTTAAGGCTTTG
>JAYRNE010000041.1:0-3013 GCA_041912355.1 Chlamydiales bacterium | reverse complement strand
CTTGATCTTCCCCGCCCGAGCACGTAAATTTACATCTAAAAAGCACCAGATTTATGATTTTTGCCAAATCTTAATGGGTATATTTTGAAAAATGGTCGCTTTTGAAATGATCAGCACGTGTCCACATATATGCTTAAGTGGCTTTTAGGTACTTTAAGCTTGCCAATGCGGCGGATCAGAATGATCATCCCAATGCGGCGGGTCTATATCTGCGATGAATGGAGGATCTGGAACTGTATCATAATGCACCTGCACTTCAGGTTCTGCGAAGCCGTCAGGGGTGTTTGGAAGTAATTGACAGATGTCGTCGATGAACTCTTCTGGTGGCGGATCAAATTCTGGGATTGTTATGGGCCAGCCTATGCCCCTAAGGATACGTCGTATCTCTTCTGGATGGGTTACAAAGGTTATTATCTTTATTTTCTTGCCGCAGTTTAAGCAGGTTAGCGGATCTGTTTCATAAATACGTGCTATTAACTGGGCCCATCCCCGTGATGCCTTTGCCATCTTTTCGTCCGTTTCTTGCCTTGTTTTGGGAGCTACATCGAGCCGCTTTTGTGCATTAGCAGTAACTTGCTTGCGTAAAGGTGAACTAGGCGCAAAAACACCATGGTAATGCCTCCTGTGGCGGCGGGGATATGGTATGAAGCGTGAGATGCGGTCGATAAACTCTACAGGCTCTAGTTGTATAAAGGTTTTGCCGGTATGGCAGGTTTTGGGAAGACGATAGTTTATCCAGGGGCCATTAAAGCGGATGTTTTCGCTGGCAAAAGGAGGGCGCGCACAGTAGCGTATGAGCCTCTCTAGGCCATCCTTGTCCCAAGCTTCAACTTTAACGCTTGCATTTAGTGAAAAGCCGCTTGTTTCGTAAGAGAGCATTTTTAGCATCTCGTCTTTCTCGTAAAATCCCTGCTTATAAAAATACTTCAGCACACGTTTCTGGATGCGCTCTTGAGTGTCTGCTACGTCATCTTGTGTGAGCGCTGCTTCATGAAACTGCAAGCCATCTTCACCGCTGAACACGCCATCGGCAAAGATAATGTGAAAGTGAGGATGATAATTTAGCGTATTACCAAAATGCTGTATAAAGCTTATGGCGCCGATTTGGGGCTTAAGGACGTTGGGGCTACAAGCTATGAGCGTTTGGCGGATCTCATCCACGACTATTTTTAGAACGGTTTGTAAGGTTTTATGGTTTTCGAGATAGTGGCGTATTCGCATGGGAAAGCTCATTACCCATTGGCGATATTGTACGCGAGGTAGGAGCTCTTCGATAAGGTGGGCTGCTGTTTCTACCATAGCACGTTGGCTGCAACTTGGGCAGATCCCCCGAGCTTTGCATGAAAATGCTAGTATCAGCTATTACCAGCCTCATCCAAAAAGTGCGCCCTGAGCTACAAGCCCCCTTGCTTGATCTTAGTGAGCATGCAAGCTCACATATAGAACTTGCAGAGCTTGATGGTAAAATAGTAGGCCTTGCACTTATTAACTTCAACTTTGCAGCCTTTCAAGGCGACATGGAAGTTGTGCTAGAAGCGCTCTATGTTGACCCAGAAGAGAGAGCCTCTCACATAGACCAAGCCCTCTTTACGAAAATCGCCCAAATCTGCACCGAAAAAAAGTACTGCCGAGTAGCTATGAACGTGCCTAAAGAGTCAGTAGCCTTTTACCAGCAATTTGGCTGCCAGGTAAGAGAGGCCCTGCTTAACTTTTACCTCAACAAGCATAACATGCAGGCCTTTGCTGCAAGAAAATAGAGGCTTCAAGTTACTGGTGTAGAGCTTTTAGCCAGTAGGTCATCGAATGAGGGGTCTCTTCTGTTTCGCCAACGATTTCAAATGTAGTTACAAAGCTGATATCAGATTTCGTATACTTGCGCTTTTCCCAGAAGGGTGCAAAGTAGGGCTTATAGAGTTTTGAGTCTTGGGGCATAAGGTGTTTGGTGCGGTCTTTTTCGTCGATGAGTAGGTAGGCGATACTTTGATAGGAGTTTTCATGCTTTGCATGTTCTTCTAACGCCTCGCACATTTGTTGTTCATATCCCTTATCGCGATAGTTAGCTAGTAGGACAAGATCTGCTATGTAATAGACAGATTGAGGGTCCACGCCTTTATGGAGGAAGGGCTTTTTATAATGCTCAGCTGTATAGTCGCTCATACGGATTCCCGTAGCAAAGCCTACAAGTTTTTGTGTTTCAGGGTCAAACGCGCAAATGACTTTTGCGCTAGGGGAGTTTTCAAAAGAGTCTAAGTAGTATTTGTATACGTAGTCTTTGCCAGCAGCTGTGTAGAGGTAGGGATATTCAGAATAGACGGCGTTGCAAAGATCCCATAGTTCTTTGTAGCGCTCTTTGACAATAGAGCCTTCGTGTGCTACGAGCTTTGTCTTTTCCTGAGTGCTGTCTGCCCACTGATTACCCACAGGCGCCATAGTAACTCCCACTAAAAAAGCTAATGAAAATAACATAATAATTTTCCTGAAATAATATTAGATACCATTATATATAAAATGTCAATTATTTGCCATTTTCATCAGCTCCGGGAAAAGCATAAAATATTTTTCTTCGAGTAGGTCGGGCTTCTCTGGATCGATAGCATGTACTTTTGAGAAAACTGCGGATAGGGCCGCACGAGCTTCGCCCGCTTGAACATAGGTATCTCGTTGTTGAAAAAAGGCGAGGTTTAAACAGTGTGCAACATAGGGGATCTGATCTGGAGTATATGTATCGAATGCATGTACCAGTAGGTCTAAGGGTACAAGTTCACAGAGTGAAATATTTATCTTTTTAAAGAATTCGAGAATTTGAGGCCATTTTGATCCAGGATGCCCGTGTAATGCTTTTATGATTAAATGTTTAGGTAGAAATGGAATCGTCTGGATAAGCGGCAGAACAGATTCGCGCTCGCGGCTTGTCAGGGTTTGAAGGGTAGCAACAAGCTGTTCTGCATCAATTGGATGCAAGCCTGGCTGCAAGCAGGCACGAGCAAGCCCTCTTACGCTTTCCCTCTCACTT
>JAYRNE010000040.1:0-2178 GCA_041912355.1 Chlamydiales bacterium | reverse complement strand
TAAAACGATTGCCCAATACTAAAATATATCTGAAAACTTGGATCTATATGCTTTCGCCTGTCAAGCGGTACAGCAACATCAAAACGCAAGGGTCCAATAGGTGTTGTGTAGCGTAGGCCTGCTCCCACTGACTGAAACTGGCGGATTCTAAGTTCTGGTATATTTTGCTTGTAGACATTACCTACATCATAAAAGAGGACATAGCCAAAATCACCGGCTGTTCTTATGCGAGCTTCTAGAGAAGCTGCGAGCATCGATCTTCCGCCTATGGGTATGCGCTTATGATGAAGGGGACTTACTGTATAGGCCCGATAGCCGCGTAGGACATTTTCAGAGCCACCGTAGATTCGATCTGGAGGAGGTATTGTATGGCGGGCAGCTCCTAAGATGTTGGCAAAAACAACCCTTGCAGCAAGTGTAAGGTGGTTATTGATAATAGAGTGGTAGCCTGTTAATGCTGTAGTTTGTGTGGTATAGAAAAAGCGGGGTTCTAGGAAGTTTGTTGTTGGTGTTACCTTTATGTTAACGCTTTCGCCTTTAGTTGGGTCTAGGAGGTTGTTAGCGATACTCCACTTGTACTGTAAAGGCATCTTGGCGAGGTGATAAAAGTGTGAGCCTTCGTGGTTATGCGCATGAAGCCACTCAGCTCTTAACCCCATTTGCAGTTCAGAATTTACGCTCATGCGCTTTTGCAGTATTCCTGAAAGGTTATATGAACGTGCATCAAAGGCGATGTTTTTGAGCTTGTCATATTCTGCTACCCAGATAAGATCTTGGTCTTTTCCGCGAAAGTGGGGCTTAGTAAGGCTGAGAAGCACCATCTGGTATTTTTGCCATATTTCAGTACGGAAGGTAAGCCTGTCTCCTAAACCTCGTAGGTTTACATTTTCCCATGTAGCCTTAATACCGGGGCCAAAAGATGTTGCGTAGGCAAGGCCTGCTCCAATGCTGTGGTGTTTACTTTCCTGTACATTGATGGTAAGGGGCATGAGAGGGGAGTCTAAGCCGTCGCCCTCTTCGCTGATGATAACTGAGGAAAAGAGCCCTGTTTTTTCAAGGAGCTTCTGGGTTTTTTCGATGTGATCGGGGTTATAGGTCTGTCCTTCATTATAGCATATATACTTGTCTATAGCTTCGCGCTTGACGTTTTGGTTTCCGACAACCTGTGTTGGGCCAAATGCCATTTCTGGACCAGGGCGCACGTAGAAGGTTACGGCGAGTGTGTGCGTTTTTACATTGGCAATACATTCGCGTTTTTCTACGCTTGCTAGAGCATAGCCCTGTTTTTTTAGATGCCAGAGCAGCTTTTTTTCGGCGTCTATAATTTCTTGGGTGTTTATAAGCTGATTTTTTTTAAGTTTGAGAGGAGGCATAATCTCAGGGTGATCTTCTGCCTTAATCTCGAATGACTCTAAGCGGTAATGGGGCCCTAAATCGCAGTGGAAGAGAACATACTGATCTTGTATTTTATAAGAAATTTTAGCGCTGTAGTAACCGTAGTAGTGTGCTAGGTCCTCAAATTTTTCCTTGTCGTTTTGGGCGCGCCTTTTGAGTTGAGCAAGTGTTGGTTGTCCCTTGCCTTGCAAAGAAATGACCTGGGAGCTATCCCTAAAGGCCTTTTTAACTGTCCGATCTTCCAGTCCTTCAAATTCAACTTTATAGCTTTCAGCCAAAAGTGAAGCGCTGAAGAAGATGCCGACTGCGGCAATATATGCTCTCATAATACAAAAAGCCTAGCACACTTGTTCTGAAACCTCCAAGGGAAAAGGACAAAAAGGACCAAAAGGACTAGCGGGGCATCTTAACCTGTTTTGTTTATGCACTCGTGTCCGTGCCCGTGCCCGTGCCCGTGCCCGACGGTCGGCACCCCGGCAGATTTAAACAACAAAAACCCTCCTATTTGTCTTTTAAAATTCATCTTTAATATTGTCCTGTTTTTCCAGCGGTAGCTGGAGAACTGCTTTAGCCCCGCTTGCAATGGAAGCCCGGTAGGGCTGTAATGGAACGTGGGGAGACACGGTCGCCTCACGATAGGGAGCTGCGGTAGCAGCGAAACAAAAAACGATTCCCATGAATTTCCTCTTCGTGATACGAATTATATCATTTTAAAAGGAATCAATAACATGACTCACTCCTACAGGGTCCATTACTTCCATTTAATCTGGTCTACCAAGGACC
>JAYRNE010000039.1:0-2122 GCA_041912355.1 Chlamydiales bacterium | reverse complement strand
TGCCTTTTAAACAAGTTGAAGTGCAAATTGCCCTACGCCTTCCTTTTAGGTCAAAACCGCACATCATTCAGATGCCAAAGCAGTTTTTCGCAGCACTTCAAGGCCAAGAGCCTTTTATGCTTGGCTCTAACCGCTATATATTTGGTATCGACTCTTTCGGTCCCTTTTCTGAAGAGCTACTAAAGTCACTCAGGCAGCATCTACAGTTTCCAGATCCAAAGGCAGATAAGATAAATAAGTCCTGCTTTTTAGATCGGGAAGGGTTTGGCGAAATTTTGGCATGCGCTCACGAGGCTTCACAAAATAGCATGCATCTTCGTAAAAACGCTTCCGAAAATAGTGATTCATTTTCCCTTCCAGGGCTATTCTGGCAAAACTTTGACACCCCACTTTCATTTTCTCAGAAGCGTATTGACTTAAGTTTTATTCTGCAGCTTATCCGTGAGCCTGCAGCACGACTTTTACTTTCTCCCCATCTTGCTGTTGCTGAAAATGACCATATTTCTGTTGACGACTCGATACTTTTAGAATGCACAAAGCCAGGATGTATCTGGGATGGTCTCTATTTCCGCTTTAACCCCACAATAAAGCGTCAGCATCTTCTTGAAATTGATCCTATCCAGAAGATGGCTATTCCTGAATACCTCTTTGGTAGCTTTATAGAAAATGCCCTTCCAGAACTTAAGCGTTTTGCGATTGTTAAAAATAGCAAGGATGTTGAAGAGCTTGCAACACTTCCACATACTAAGCAAATTACCGCTCGATGCGACCTTGATTATACGCAAGGTATACTTGAAGCACGCATCTTCTTTAACTACGGTAACATCTCAATTCCTGAAGCACAGAATGTCTCTAGTCTTAACGAGATGAAGAGTTTTGTTACAGAACAAGGAATTCTTGCCCGTAACCTCGTTGAAGAAAACGCCATGGTGCGAGAGATCTTTCAGGGCTTTGTACGCGACGAAAAGACTGGTGTTTTCAGCGCAACTAGTGAGAAAAAAATCGTGGAATTTATGTCGGAAGTTGTTCCTCGAAATAGCCACAGAATTGAATTTAACTGCCCAGAAAACCTCCAAAGCCGTTTTGCCTACGACGACACCCAGTTTACGTTAAGTCTTGAAGAGTCTGATACGTTCGACCGCATACAGGCTAAGCTTACTATCAACGGCGGCTTAAAAGGTGCCTCTGTTGATGCCCTTTGGGAGTGTGTTTCAAGCCGAAAAACCTATATTTCGCTTACACCTAAGAAGGCTACAACTAAAAATGCAAAGGGTTTTACTGAAGATGACAATGTCACAAGGCTTCACAAAATTCTTGTATTGCAGCTAGAGCCACTGGCAGCCTGTCTTCAGGTTTTTGATGAAATTGGCGTAAAGCGCCTTCAGGATTCGACTTTTGAGCTTCCTCTATGGATACTTGTGAACCTGCTTCCAGAGCGCTTTAATGGTTTGCCGCTGCAGATTAAGCTATCTAAAGGTTTAAGTAAGATCCAAAATCAGATCTTTGATCCGAAAATTACGAATGCACCAGCTGTTCCTGCAACAGTTAAAGCAGAACTTCGTCACTACCAAAAAGATGGTGTTGACTGGCTTGCAAGGCTTCGTACTATGGGTCTTAACGGTATTCTTGCCGATGATATGGGTCTTGGAAAAACCCTTCAGGCGATTGTTGCCATCACGCAGTACTTTGAAAATAGAAAGCAACATCCTGGAGATGACCTTCCAGGCCGCTGCTTTATCGTATGCCCAACATCGCTTGTTGATAACTGGAAAGAAGAATTTAACCACTTCCAGCCAACACTTAAAGTTACAACCGTTGTTGGAACGCCGCAAGAGCGTAAAAAAACTCTTTCAGAAAAGAAATGGGATGTTCTTATTACTTCCTACGGCCTTGTGCAGAAGGATATAGAGCTTTATGAGCAGATGTCCTTTGGTTACTTAATACTTGACGAAGCTCAGGCTATTAAAAACCGCGAAACTCGCAACGCCCGCTCTGTGAAGAAAATTCCAGCCCGCCACAAGCTTATCTTGACAGGTACGCCGCTAGAAAACTCACTAGAAGATCTCTGGAGCCTCTTTGACTTCTTAATGCCAGGACTTGTTGGATCGCCAGAGCGCTTTAT
>JAYRNE010000038.1:0-12187 GCA_041912355.1 Chlamydiales bacterium | reverse complement strand
AGGGCGAAGCTTGATCCTGCCCGATCCTGGTGATCCTGTTTATAAAAAGACCTTGCATCTTGCTAGCCTTAGCTTCTAGCAGGGCGGAGCTTTATCGTTTTTATCGTTCTATCGTTTTTATCGTTGAAGGGAGAAAACATTCGTAAAAAATAGGTAAAGATGAGATAATTTGCCTTATTTTTATAAGGAAAAACCCGTGAGTTTGCTCTATCTTCTTTTAGCTATTATTGGACTTGGTTTTTTAATTTTTATTCATGAGCTTGGCCACTTCTTTATGGCTCGTCGCGTTGGCATGCGCGTTGAGTCTTTTGGCATTGGCTTTGGCCGTCCAATTTTTACTTTTCTCCATAATGGCGTGAAGTGGAATATCTGCTGGCTGCCATTCGGAGGCTATGTCAAGATTGCAGGGATGGAAAAAGAAGAGGGCAAAGAGCCAGAAGACATTTCTGATGGCTTTTTTGGAAAGTCGCCGTGGGACCGCATCAAAGTGGCACTTGCAGGACCTTTAGTAAACCTTGTTTTTGCCTTTTTGGTCTTCACAGCTATCTGGGCATCAGGTGGAAGGACGAAAAACTTTTCTGATGTTACAAATAAAATAGGCTGGGTAGATCCACAATCTGAGCTCTATAAGGCAGGTATTCGCCCAGGTGATATCATCTTAAAGTATAATGGCGAGCCAGTAAAAGGCGAAAAAGGCCATTTTCATGCAGCCATGACATCGGGTGATAAAATTAACGTTGAAGGCCTTCGCTGGAATAGCCAGAACAAGAGCTATGAGCCCTTTACTATCAAGATTACCCCCTATCAGCACCCTCAGGCAGTAGAACCTGGTATACTCACTACAGGTGTCTTTAATTCAGCAAGCTTTATCATTTTTCCAAAGAAAGCTGAACTTCCTAAAGGCTCACCACTTATTGGAAGCGGCATAGAGCCTGGTGACCGTATCCTATGGGTCGATGGCGAGCCTGTTTACTCTCTTGCAGAACTTAGCACCATCTTAAATGATGGTAAAACTCTTCTTACAATTGAGCGCGATGGACATTTTATGCTAAGGCGTGTTCCTCGTGTTGTTATGGAAGATCTAAAGCTTACAAACCAGGTAAAAGAAGAGATAGCCGACTGGCAGTATGAAGGTGGGTTAAAGGGTAGTAAGTTTCAAAAGCTTATGTTTATCCCTTATGACATTACACCTGACTGCATGGTTCAGGGCAAGCTTTCGTTTATTGATCTAGATAGAAACGATGAACCATCTAGTAAAGCACCACTTTCAGAGGTTGACGGGCCTCTTAAAGAGGGCGATATTATCGTAGCAGTAGATGGCGCACCTATTGATTCAAGTGTCGACTTTTTGAAAAATATTCAAACGCGCAAGGCGCTTATTATCACACAAAAGATGGCTCAAGGTCTTAAAGGGACATATGAAAGCATTTTTGATGCAGAATATCGCGGTAAGAACCTTGTTGAGATTGTAAATAGCATTGGCACTACTGACCCTGTAACGCAAAAGGGTTCACTCAAGCTATTAAATCCTGTAGTTCCAAAGTCACGTCAGGAGCTTATGCAGCTTGCTGATAAAGAGCTCTCACAAAAAGAGGCGGATGAAGAGAGAAAAATTATACAGGCAATTGACGACCCTGATAAGCGCGCATATGCTCTTAAGTTTTTAGAAGCTCGCCAGAAGCAGCTTCTTTTAGGCCTTCCTGGCGTTGAAGATATGCAGGTAACATATAATCCAAACCCATTTCAGATGTTTAGCGACATTGTGGATGAAATAGCTCACACATTAGAAGCCCTTGTTGGCGGCTTTTTAAGCCCCAAATGGCTCAGTGGCCCTATTGGCATTGTCCAGGTAATACATGTGCAGTGGATGTCTGGAGCTAAAGAAGCGCTCTTCTGGCTTGGCGCCATTAGCTTAAACCTTGGCTTACTAAACCTTTTGCCACTACCTGTACTTGACGGCGGCTATATCGTACTTTCCCTCTTCGAAATCGTAACCGGAAAGCGCCTTAAAGCTAAAACGATTGAAAAGATCGTGGTGCCCTTTGCAGTGTTGCTTATAGGCTTTTTAGTCTTTTTGACCTACCACGACCTCATTCGGTTGTTAACATCTATCGTGAGGTTCTAAGACGCAGTTTTTTGCAGCGCCTCAACCTGCCTTTGAACCATATCAATTTGGCTGTTTAGGCGATCGATTTGTGCTTGTAGGCCCTGTTTTTGAAAAGAGGCGTTTGGATTGTCGCTATTGTCTTGGATAGCCTGCATTTGGGCTGTAAGCTGATCGCGCTGGCCTTTAAGCTGCGTAATTTCTTGGTTTAGGTTGTCTACTTGTGCCTGGACATAAGGTGGCACTGTATTTGCATAACAAACAGCACCTGGTCCCAAAGCAAGACAGAACAAAATAAATATTTTATACATAAAAACTCTCCGTTTTTTCTCTTTCTTGCCAGGGTTAGGTCATTTATTCAAGAGAAATTACGACAAGTTCGTAAGGAAGGGATTCTGGTATGCGCCGGCGAAAAACGGGGATATCGGGAAAAAGACCTTTTACCCAACTTCCATTACCTGCTACGCATATGAGAAGGGGCAGGCACTCTTCGTGTGCCTGGTAGAGCTCACTTAGACTTGCGCGAAGGTCAAGCTCGTCTAGTATAACTATAGGTCGCTTAAAGGGTAGGGCTTTGCAAGCGCCTATTGCACTTGCGAGGCTATAATTTGGGCCAGCTATATTGCTAGAGATGACATCACCTGTAAAGTAGGGTTCCATAGAGGCTAGAAGTTCGCTATCGCGGCAATGGATGATGACATCCTCTAAAAGAGAGTCGGGAAGATCTCGCGTGTACCAGAGCTTATGACGCCTATGTGGCTCAAAAGAGCACATATTTACTAGCACCTCTTTTAAAAGTAGCTGTGGGTACCTTCTATGGTCTATGCACACATCTTGCGCTGTGATGAGGATGTCGTGGCCTTTATGATGGAGCTTTACTCCTTGCTGGCCGATTACACAAAGAAGGTCAGCCTTGTGGGCAATATCGTCTGTTAGCGTGCCAACGTAGTTTGGGTGGGCTTCAAGCGTAAATGATTTTGCAGATAGCGTGCTTGTGATGGGGATATGCCAGCATTCAGCAAAATGCAAAAGAGGCGACTCAGCCTTATGGGCAATAATTTCGCGATCTACATGAATAAGGGGGTGCTTTGCCTTGCTGAAAAGGGCTTCTAGCTCTAAAAGAACTTCGTCAAGAGTGTCTGGGTCAGACTCGCCAAATTCTGTTGCCTGATAGACATGTTGGGGGATGTAGCAGTCTACAACCTCCTGTGGAAGTTCTATACATATAGGCCTTTTAAAAAATTGGCAATAATCTAGCACGCGGTCAATCTTTTTTGCAGCAAGCTTTGGGTCTGATAGTTCGGTCCATGATGTGCTATACTGGCGATAGAGCTTTTCTAAAATACTCGACGCTTCATCTGACTCAAAAAGATTGTGTGAACGTTCGACATCTTTTTCACTTTTGCCAAAGACTACCACCAAAGGAACAGACTCTTTACTTGCCCGCATGAGGATATCAAGTGCCTCAGCACCATGTCGTTCTAATGCAATGGCCCCAATGCCCTTAGCCTTGCCATACCCATCTGCCATTGCCCCTGCAGACTGTATAGAAGGGTTTGTAACAAGAGTAATTTTAGGATGTTCTTTAATTGTCTCTGAAAGTCGATCAAGGTTTGAGTGTGGCGTTACAAAAAAATGTAGTAGCCCCAGCTGTTGAAGCCGTTTAAGCAGGTACTGCCCAACGGTTAGCTTTTCGTGACTCATCCGAGCATTTCGCCTTTTTAAGGCCCGCGGCCTTCCGGAAGTGACTGCACTCATAAGAAAAGACTACAGCATAATACGCTATGTGTAAAGGACAAAAAGGTCCTTTTTTTGGTGCGAAGCTAAAAAGAATCGTGTATCCTATACCAAACAATTTGGAGATTCTTGTCATGTTGGATATTAAATTAATTCGTAAAGCACCTGAGGAAGTGGCAAAAAAGCTTAAATCTAAAGTTCCTGATGCTGATGTTAAGCTGCTGCTTGATCTTGACACGCAGATTCGTGAAAAAAAGACGCGCGTTGAGCAACTTAAGGCAAGTCGTAACAGTGCTTCAGACACTATTGGCCAGATGAAGCGAAAAGGTGAAAATGCGGATCATCTTGTACAAGAAGTTGCCAAGCATTCCGACGAAATCCATAGACTTGACCATGAAATTACAGGCCTTGAGGCTCACTTTACAGACACGCTCGCACGCCTTCCAAACCTGCCTATGGATGACATTAAAGTGGCAGAAGATCCTAAAGAAAACGTGCAGGTAAAGATATGGGGGCAAAAGCCAGAGTTTAGCTTTACCTTCAAAAACCACGTAGAGCTTAACGACAAGCTTAAGCTATTTGACTTTGAGCGCGGCGCTAGGCTTACAGGTTCAGGCTGGCCCATCTACACTGGCATGGGAGCGCGTCTTGAATGGGCGCTTTTGAACTATATGATCGACTTTCACGTAAAAGATGGCTGGCAGCAGATTATGCCTCCTATAGCTGTGAAGAGGGATGCCCTCTTTAGTGCAGGTCAGCTTCCCAAGTTTGAAAACCAGCAGTACAAAATTGCAGAAGAAGAAAACCCACTCTACCTAATACCTACAGCAGAAGTTGCGTTAAATGGCATGCATAGCGATGAAATACTAGCAGAAGAAGCCCTTCCCCTTCGCTACATCGCCTACACACCCTGCTTTAGAAGAGAAGCAGGCGCTGCAGGCTCTACTGAACGTGGCCTCATACGCATGCACCAGTTTAATAAAGTAGAGATGTTTGCTTTTTGTGCACCAGAACAGTCTATGGATATCTTCAACGAGATGGTAGCTCGCGCAGAAGGTATTTTAGAAGGGCTAGAACTTCACTATCGCAGCATGCTTCTTGTAACTGGCGATATGTCTTTTGCATCAAGTAGGACTATTGACGTTGAAGTGTGGTTGCCAGGGCAAAATCGTTACTACGAAGTATCTTCGATATCTAACTGCACAGACTATCAGTCGCGTCGCGGCCAAATTCGCTACAGAAAAAAAGGCGAAAAGCCCGAGCTTGTACATACCCTAAATGGTTCAGGCCTTGCTACAAGCCGTCTTATGGTTGCAATCATTGAAAATAACCAGCAGCCAGATGGCAGCGTTATTATTCCAAAGGTCCTACGACCATATCTGGGAGGGCAAGAGCGCCTTAGATGAACCACACATGCCCTGAATTTTTAGCGCATGACTGTCCTTGCTTTGATGTCAGAAGCCCAAAGGAGTATGCACATGCCCACCTTCCTGGAGCTATTAGCTTGCCACTTTTTTCAGATGAAGAGCGGGCTATAGTAGGGACAGCCTATAAAAAGCAGGGTAAAGAGGTGGCTATTCGCCTGGGAGTAAAGCTTGTCGGCCCAAAGCTGGCTAGTATGCTAGATGCTGTTGACAAGGTGCTTGTAACTAGTAAAAGTGCACGCGTCTACTGCTGGCGTGGAGGTATGCGCTCAGGCTTTGTTCGCTACTTTCTAGAGACTATTGGCATTCCTACAGTGCAGCTAAAAGGAGGCTATAAAGCCTATAGGCGTTACTGCTTAAACACCCTTCAAAAGCCTTACAAGCTCTTTGTTGTAGGTGGATTTACTGGCTGTGGAAAAACAGAGGTGCTTAAGGCTCTTTCAAACAAAAATCAGGTTGTCGACTTAGAAGCCCTTGCCTCTCATCGCGGCAGCGTATATGGCGATCTTGTCGAGCCCCTGCCTTCATGCGAGCAGTTTGAAAACGAGCTTGCCTACAAGCTAATTGGAGCGAATGGTGAAGCTGCCATTTGGGTAGAGGATGAAAGCCGGTTAATAGGCCGCTGTCAGATTCCGACACCCTTTTATGATGCTATGCTTAGAGCGCCCCTTTACATTATAAACTGCCCTTTAGAGGCTCGTATAGAGAGGATCTTAGCACTATACAGCAAGTTCTCTAAGGAACAGCTCATTGTTGCAACAAATAAAATTGCAAGACGCCTTGGTGGACAACATACAAAACAAGTTCTTGGCTACATTGAGCAAGGAATGCTTGCTGACGCAGTAAAGCTATTGCTTGAATATTATGATAAAGCCTATGAACATGCCATCACTAAACACAAAGGTCCTATAATACGCCTTCCTGAGCAAAACCTTACAGCTCAAGAATGGGCTGTCATGCTAAGTGGTTATAAGCTTTAAGTGTAAGAAATTCTTCGAAGCTCTCTTGCGTTACAAGGGTGTCTAGGAGCTTGCTTGCAAGAGATTCAGGTAGAATTTCTTGGGCGATAGATCTAAAAAGCTCGATTGTAATAGGGCGCCCATCTTGCGTTTTTGCACCGTGATGAATCCATTGCCATATTTGGGCGCGGGCAATTTCGGCTGTTGCGGCATCTTCCATGAGGTTGAAAAGGGCAACGGCTCCAAAACCCTTTAGCCAAAAGTCTATGTATTCTGTAGCAACGGTGATGTTTTGGTGTAGGGAGTTTTCGGTGATTGTGCCACCATCTACTTTAAAGTTTGTTAAATCATTAGCAGTTACTTGTACATCTTCACGTAGACGCTCTTTTTGATGTGGCTTGCCTTGTAGGTGCTTTGTAAAGACCTCCATAGCAACAGGAACAAGATCTGGGTGTGCCACCCAGGTGCCGTCAAAGCCATCTTGGCTTTCTCGTACCTTGTCCTCAGTCACCTTTTGAAGGGCTGTTGCATTTATCTCGGCATTTTTTCTGCTTGGCACAAAGGCTGCCATGCCTCCCATGGCGTGGGCTCTTCGCTTGTGGCATGTTTTAATAAGGAGGTTGGTGTAGGCGCGCATAAAGGGTGCTGTCATGGTGATTTGGGCGCGATCTGGCAAGATAAAGTCCTTCTTGCTCTGGAATTTCTTGATGATGCTGAAGATGTAGTCCCACCGCCCGGCATTAAGGCCGAGGGCGTGTTCTTTAAGTTCATAGAGAATCTCTTCCATCTCAAAGGCAGCAAGTATTGTTTCTATAAGCACAGTAGCACGTATTGTGCCGGCTTTTAAGCCAAGCTCGCTTTCTGCTGTAATAAAAATGTCGTTCCAAAGCCTGGCTTCTAGGTGGCTTTCCAGCTTCGGCAGGTAAAAATAGGGGCCCGTACCCTTTCTTAGAAGACGTTTTGCATTATGAAATAGGTAAAGTCCAAAATCAAATATAGAGGCTGATATTGGTGTGCCGTCGATAATAAGATGCTTTTCTTCAAGATGCCAACCACGTGGTCGCACCATAAGTACTGCTAGCTTGTCGTTGAGAGTATAGTGCTTGCCTTCAGGGCTTGAAAAAGTGAGTGTGCGCTCTATTGCATCAATTAAGTTTTTTTGCCCATCGATGACATTGGCCCAGGTGGGGGAGAGGGCATCTTCAAAGTCTGCCATAAATGTATCGGCGCCGGAGTTTAGCGCATTTATTAGCATCTTCTTGTCGACGGGTCCGGTAATTTCTACGTTGCGTTTTTGAAGGTCAGGGGGAATGTCGGCAACTTTCCACGATGCATCATCGCGAATGCTTTTGGTTTCTGGGAGAAAATCGGGTTGTTTGCCATTATCGATAGCCTTTTGACGCTCGTGCCTTTTTTGTAATAGCTCAATGCGCCTCGTATTAAACGTTCGATGCAGCTTAGCTAAAAAAGCAAGAGCATCTTTAGACAGAATCTCTTGATTTACGCTACCTTTAATTTCGATTGTCATGAGGTGTAGATGGGTTATGTTTACTTAGGACATAGCGCTAAATCCGAATTTTCTCAAGCAAAAAGGACGAAGGACCAAAAGGACAAAAAGACCAAAATGACCAAAACGACCAAAAGGACAAAGGACCTAAAGGACACCAATAACCGTTATTGCTGTCCTTTTGGTCTTTTCGTCCTTTCAGAAAAAACTCTTGCCAACATCGGAAACTCTCGGTAGTAATGGGCTTATGGATGATGATTTTGTGTTGCATAGAGTTGTAGAGGTTACCCCTCGAGAACGTTTAGAGCCTGCTGTTCAAAGCATGCTGCGGGATATGCCAAGGAGTGAACCCTGGCAAGAGCCTAACCCTGTACTAATTGTGCAAAAGGCAAAAGTGCCTCTTGCAGATTCGGCGGGGCACTACTTTGTGGGAGGGCTTCCGGCACTTATGCAAGCAGTTCGCCTGCTGCAGCAAAATCCGCATGCGCGCGTTACCTATGTAAACGATGGAGAGATAAAGAAGTCTACACAGTCAGCCCACCAGGGCCATGTGCACCCTACAGAGTGGACAACTCCAGAGCTTGGCACATGGCAGCTTACGAAGCTTATTCTTAATAGCCTCTATCTTATGCCGATTGCACCTCCAGAGGATGTTTTCAACTACTCATATGTCCATTTTCCCTTATCTAAAATTCGCCTGGGTCTCTTTATTCGCAATATCACTTTTAAGCTGATGCGGGCTTTTAGGTCCAAAAATGGCGTGTCAACTGATGATCGATGGCAGTGCGATGCTGTTCGCGCATCACTTGCCTTTCATAAGGCATTAAGTGATGAGATAGTAGCGAGTGGCGGTGAGCCTACCTTTATCTCTAGCTGGAGGCTTATTTGGTCGCCAGATAAAGAGGGTATTGAGCGAAAAAAGGCACTGTGGCGTGAACTTGGTATAGAGGTAGAAGATCTAAGTCACAAGGAGCTTTACTCTCATACACTTTTACGCGATGATGTGCCGTTATATGGATTAAAAGTACTTGGCGATGGCAAGTTTTTTGCCAATATAGATACAAAAATTATACGCCACCTACAGAAAAAATACCCAAACTTTCAGGCCCGTACAGCTACTCTTTCTGAAGTGCATGTTGATGAAAAGACAGATGTGCCCTTTAGTGTTGTTGAGGGTGATAAAGTATTAGCTGTAGAGTCATTTTATGGCTCATTAGGCCATAATCAGGTATTTAAAAATGGTGTGCGCTTGTGGGACGAAGTGCCAGTAGCAGGTGTGAGCACTCTTTGGGTGTGCACTCTTGATAAGGCTTTAGCAGATAAACGCTTTGGCGATCGCCTCATAGACCTACCAGGTTCTGCCAACCTTGCCAATCTGCATATGACGGTGTGGAATGCGTGTGAAGATGGTGACAAGGTTCATATTCTCATTAGAGCAACAGAGGGGGCAAATTTTAACTCTCACTATGCTGACCCTAGAGACCTTGCCAACATGAAGGCAAATATAAACCGCTTCTTTATTGGCTCTTGGAGGCTATTGTCTGCCGGCTCCTGCACACGCAAGACCACTACAGCAAACATTCCTGAGATGAAAGAAAATTTCATTCACGGCCTTTCAGGTATAGGCCTCAGCTTTTCTGCGGCTTCTCGTGACCTATTCAAATGAGCATTGTCTGTTAAATTGACAAAGTGTAGAAGTAGCAGTATACTATTTGGCCAAAATTAATATACTCTGCAAAACATAATGTCATTCCAAGAAATACATTCTATCCTTAAAGCAAACTCCAGCACTAAATTACCCTTTGCTCTTGATGAGCTTCAAAAGCAACCAACAGAAGAGTACACGCTATTTTATAAGGCTGTTACTCGGGATGAACAAGTGGCAGTTAATGCCTGTAAACAAAGGGCAACGGATGCTGCTAGAAAACTAAAACCGCTTGGCAAAAGCACTAAGAAAGAGGCTTTAGATTTTCGAGCTATTGCTATTAAGAATCTTGTAGAGATCCGAGATAGGCAGCTTGCATTTGCCCTGTTTGAAGGAGTAGAGAGTAAAATAAACCTTGTTAGCTTTCGAGCTCGTGTTTATCAATGTAAAAATGTAGATGCTCTACGAGTTGCTTTGGAGCATAAAGACCAATTTAATTGTCCCTTTAGAAGGCTAAATCTATTCTATTTTTTAGAGCGAGCCTTGCCACAGGATCATCAGAAAGTAGCAAATCATGCTATAGATTTACTCGTTCTTAGTAAAAATCCTGATGATGTAAATTCTCTATTTGGAATGCTTGCAGACATTCCGCAGCAAGATCGGCCACTTTTTTTGCAGGAACTTGTTCAATTTTTGCGCCACATCTCCTCTGAAGAGTGGCATACCCTTGTGCCAATTTTAGCAAAAGTTCCAGGGGCTCAGCGCAGCTTGTATGTACGAGAGACTTGCGCTTTATTTCTCGAAGATACGGGCTCTAATCCAAAAGAGGTAAAAGCTGCCTTAGAGGCAGTTGTAGAGCTTGGTGACCCTGCTCCTGTTGTTGCTATAAGTCGTCAAATTACTAGACAGTGTTTTGATGGTGAGTATATTGGAAGTGTTGTGCGCCAGGTTGCGAGCTACCCGATAGCAGCAAGGCAAGATGTTGTTGAGCGTGTTTTGAGGGTAATGGCTGCTGCTACTTCTGGCATTCTTTTTTATGAGACCTTGACAAAGTTTACTCATTTAGCCCCTTCACAAATGGATTTCGTTGAGGAAGAAATTAAAGCTCGCTTTGGAAATTATTTTCCGGAAGATAGTGATGAAGTGCTTGCTATTCTTGATCAAGTTGAAAGGCCCCCATCAGTAGAACAGATCGCGCGGATGTCAGTTGTTGTTCCTGAAGACAATATAGACGCCTATCGGATGACTCTTGCACGTCAAGATCTCTATGAAAACCCCCTTCAGGTGCTTGAAAATCTCGTAGAGCTTTTTCAAGCGCGTGAAAGTAACGACCTTCACATTACCTTTTTAGGTGTAGTGGCAGAAGATGATGGGGCTTTAAGCCAGGAGTTTATTGCTACACTTGTTTCTGAGGTGTGTAAGAAGCTTAATCTTGCCAGGCGCCAAGAAAATGGCCTTTATAGGCCTGAAAACGCTGCTCTTAAACAAGAAGAAAAGCGCGCGCTTGAAGGACTTGGGGAGCTATTGAGGTTTTTGCTTAATTCCAGGAGGCAATATCTTATCGGCCAGCTGTTTGATATGAGTGTATTTCAGGCGCTAAAACACCTTAAAGATGCACATCTTGCAGGCTCTATTGAGAATAATTTTGATGGTTTTTTGGACGTATATGAAAAGATGTGCCAAGAATATAGCTCCGATAGAAATGAAATTACCTGGATGAGGCGGCCGAACATGCGAGAACTAGCTCTTGAGCGCCTGGAGAGCTTATTAACTCCTTGCATAGCTATAAAGCGCGGTATGCTCGCATCAAGACTTAGAAAAGTTACAGAACTAGAGCTAGAGGCAAGCGAGCTTTTTCTTAAGCTTCAGGGAAGGCTTTCTAACGACTATGTGATTTCTCAGGTGCGCTTTAAGCCAGGCATCCCGGAACGCAAACAGCGATGGGTTCTTGATTGGCTTTCACACATAGATAAAAAGGCAATGAAGCGCTTTTTAAGAGGTCTTACAGGGGGCACCTCTTTAGGCCAAAAAGAACTTCATATATCCAACACGTTGGGCAACTTCAAATTCGACTCTTGTAAGTCCGTTCTTTATATCCCTTTTGACATTCTGGAAGAGCAGGGTGCTATGGCCTCCCTCATAGAAGGCGAAATCCCAAGCTATACGGATATCTAGGCTACCAAAGCTCAAATTGGTCGAGGACGCGTAGGCGCGTGTTAAACCACTGCTTGAGGGAACTGTTGAATTTGCCTGGAAATTTCCAGGTTGGGTCTAAAGGCTTAGCTTCACGTGACACCCATAGCTGACAGCCATGCATAAAGGTTCGTTCATGGGTGAAATTCGCTGCAGGGGTAATCCAGAGGTTTTTTTCAGAGATGATATGCTCAAAGATGCTTTTAGATAGGTTGTAGGCTACTTTTGTGGCGGGGCAGGAGCGTGCATCAAAGCCCCAAGAGATAAGTGGGGGGTGGCCATTTTTATTCCAGCGCTCTGGAATAAAGCTATTAGGCTTTTCCCAGCCACTCCGGTTTAGCTGCACTAACGATGCAATCCACGCCCGATTGCCATTTTCTGCCTTGCGCGTCCATATATCTGTTAGGGGATAAAGGCGTAATGCTTCGTCGATGCATTGGGGTAGGTGTGTTTTAAAGGCACTCTCATGCTCGGAGTAGAGTAAAAGGAGGTGGCAGATGAGGTCTGTACACTGTATGCAGGTACTTGTTAAGATATCTTCAACTACGATGGATACTTGATCTACTTCTTCTAGCTTGGCAAATTCTTCGCTATCATGAAAGAGAAACTTTTCATTTT